>JAFEDP010000497.1 GCA_018241545.1 Pseudomonadota bacterium | reverse complement strand
TCTGCACCGACAATGCCGCCATGATCGCGCTCGCCGGGGAGGCGCGGCTCGCAGCCGGGGAGCGCGCGCCGCTCGCCGCGCTCGCCCGGGCCCGCTGGCCGCTCGCCGAGTTGCGCCCGCCGGGCGCGTGACCGTGCAGGCGGACGCGCGCACTGGTAGGGTGCGCCCCTCGCGAATGGCGACGCACGGCTTCCGACCGACGGCAGGCAGGCATCCGATGGGCGACCGCATCTTCCTGCGCGATCTGCGCACCGAGACCATCATCGGCATCTACGACTGGGAGCGGAAGATCCGCCAGACGGTCAGCTTCGACTTCGAGTTCCCCGGGGACATCCGCCGGGCGGCGAAGAGCGACCAGATCGAGGACACCCTGAATTACAAGTCGGTCGCCAAGAAGGTGCTGGCGTTCGTCGAGTCCAGCGAGTTCCACCTGGTCGAGACGCTGGCCGAGGAGGTCGCGCGCCTGATCCTGCGCGAGTTCTCGGTCGAGTGGGTCAAGCTCACGCTCAACAAGCCCGGCGCGGTGCGCGGCAGCCGCGACGTGGGCGTGATGATCGAACGCTCGCGCGCCGACCTCGACCTGCCGTGAGCCTGCCGCCCGAGCAGCGTGCGCCCGCGGCCCCGGTGCCGGTCTACCTCGCGGCCGGCTCGAACGTCGAGCCGGAGGCGAACCTCGTGCGCGCGCTCGCCGAGCTGCGCCGGCTCTTTCCGGACCTCGTGACCTCGCGCGCCTACCGCAACGCGGCGGTGGGCTTCGAGGGCGCGGACTTCATCAACCTCGTGGTCCGCTTCACGACGCGCCACTCGCTCGCCGCTCTGCTCGAGCAGCTGCACGCGGTCGAGGCGCTGTGCGGGCGCGAGCGCGGCGCGCCGAAGTACGAGCCGCGGCGCATGGATCTCGACGTGCTGCTCTACGGCGACCTGGTCGGCGAGTTCCCGGGCGCCCGGCTGCCGCGCCCGGACCTGATGCGCCGCGCCTTCATGCTCGGGCCGCTCGCGGAGCTCGCGCCCGCGGTCGTGCACCCGACGCTGCACGCCACCATCGGCGAGTTGTGGGCGCGCTTCGACCAGGCGGCGCACCCGCTGACGCGCGTCGCGCTGCCCGGCACCGACGCGCGCCGATGAGCGCGCGCCGGCGCGCGCTACAGCCCGCCGACGGTGCGGCCGCCGTCGACCGGCAGCACCTGGCCGGTGACGTAGGGCGCGTCGCGCACCAGGAACAGCGCGGCCCGCGCCACGTCCTCGGGCGTGCCCATGCGCTTCAAGGCCGTGCGCTCGAGGATCCGCGCCTTGAGGTCGCCATCCATCTCGCCCTCCGGCCACAGCACTGGCCCCGGCGCGATGCCGTTGACCCGCACGTGCGGTCCGAGCTCGCGCGCCAGCGACTGCGTCAGCATCAGCAGTCCCGCCTTGGCGGCGCAGTAGGCGGGATGGCGCTTCAGCGGCCGGTAGGCGTGGATGTCGACGAGGTTGAGGATCAGGCCGCGGCGCAGGCGCAGCTCGGGCGCCGCCGCCTGCGCCAGGAACAGCGGCGCGCGCAGGTTGGTGCCGATCAGGTCGTCGAAGGCCGCGGCCGTGATCTCGCCGACCGGGGTCGGGTAGAACGTCGAGGCGTTGTTGATGAGCACATCGAGCCGGCCGAACGCCTGGATCGCCGCGGCGACGAGGCCCGGCAGCGCGGCCACCTCGAGCAGGTCGGCGGCCACCGTGGCGCAGGAGCCCTCGCGCGCCCCGTTGAGCTCCGCCGCGAGCTGCTCGGCCGCGGCGCGCGAGCCGCGGTAGTGCACGACGAGGCGCGCGCCCTCGGCGTGCAGCGTGCGTCCGATCGCGGCGCCGAGACGACGCGCGCCGCCGGTGATCAGCACGACGTGGCCATCGAGCGGCCGGGCGGGAGCGTGGGTCATGCGGCGAGGATACGCGCCGCCCCGGATGGGCGCACGCGGCGATGATCGCACTCGAGCTCGCGCCGCTGACGCCGCAGGAGCTCGCGCACGAGGCGCGGGTGCGCGCGCACGTCGAGGCGGAACTGGCCGCCGCCGGCGGCTGGCTGCCGTTCGCGCGCTACCAGGCGCTCGTCCTGTACGCGCCGGGGCTCGGCTACTACGCCGCCGGCGCCCGCAAGCTCGGCGCCGGCGGCGACTTCACGACCGCGCCCGAGATCTCGCCGGTGTTCGGGCGCTGCCTCGCGACGCAGGCGGCCGAGGTGCTCGCCGGCCTCGGCGGCGGCGAGATCCTCGAGATCGGTGCCGGCAGCGGCGCGCTCGCGGTCGAGGTGCTGGGTGCGCTCGAGCGCGCCGGGCGCCTGCCTGCGCGCTACGCGATCCTCGAGACCAGCCCGGACCTGCGTGCGCGCCAGCGCGCCGCGGTCGCGGCGCTGCC
>JAFEDP010000496.1 GCA_018241545.1 Pseudomonadota bacterium | reverse complement strand
GCGATCACGGTCGTGGTGCCCGTCGGGCGCCTGGACTTCGCCGCGTCGACCGCGTTTCAGGCGGAGGTCGAGCGGGTGCTGGCCGCCGGCGGGCCCGGCGCGCTGCTGCTCGACTGCGCCGGCCTCGACTACGTGTCGAGCGCGGGATTGCGCGTGTTCCTGATCGCCGCCAAGGGCTGCCAGCGCGGCGGCCGGGTGCTTGCGCTGTGCGCGCTGCAGCCCGCCGTGCGCGAGGTGTTCGACCTGAGCGGCTTCAGCCGGCTGTTCGCGATCCACCCGGACCGCGCCGCCGCGCTCGCGGCGAGCGGCATGGCGTGATCGAGCGTCGCAGCTCGGTGAGCGGCGAGGCGGCGCAGCTGCCGACGCTCTCCGGCTTCCTGCGGGCGTTCTGGTCCGAGGCCGGACTGCCGGCGGAAGGCGCCTGGCCGTTCGAGCTGGCGCTCGAGGAGGCGTTCATGAACGTCGTCCTGCATGGCTCGCCGGGCGACCGGGTCGCGGCCGTCGACGTGGTGCTCGCGCTCGACGGTGATGCGCTGACGCTCACGCTGAGCGACGACGGGCCACCGTTCGACCCGCTCGGCATCCCCTCGCCCGATACCGACGCGCCGCTCGAGGCGCGCCGTCCGGGCGGTCTCGGCGTGCACCTCGTGCGCCGGCTGATGGACCAGGTGGGCTATGCGCGCATCGCCGAGCGCAATGAGCTGCGGTTGAGGCGCCGTGTGACCACCGCGCCGCCGCCGGCGTGAGCCACGACGCCCGGGGGCCGGCGGCCCCGTCGCGCCCATTCCACGCGTCCGCCAACTTTCTGCGGTCCCGGCGGTACTTGTGAGAGAGGACGACGACCGACCACTGGTTGCACGCTGGCGCGCGGGGGACCGCGCGGCATTCGAGCAGCTGGTGCTGAGGCACCAGAAGCCGGTGTACAACGTCGCCCTGCGCATGCTCCGCAACCAGGAGGAGGCGCGCGACGTCGCGCAGACCGCCTTCCTGAAGGCCTTCGAGCACGCGGCCGATTTCGACCCGAACTACAGGTTCTTCAGCTGGATCTACCGGATCGCGATCAATGAAGCCCTCCACGCCCTGGACCGCCGCAAGCCGACCGGACCGATCGACGCCGACACCGTCGATGAGGCGCCGGGGCCGGAGCGCCTGGTCGAGGGCGAGAACGTGCGTCGGGCACTCGAGTCGGCCGTCGCCGCGCTCTCGCCGGAGCACCGCGCCGTGATCGTGCTGCGACACGTCGCACAGCTCAGCTACGAGGACATGGCGTCGGTGCTGGGCGTGCCGGAGAAGACCGTGAAATCGCGCCTCTACAGCGCCCGCCAGCTGCTGCGGGCCGACCTCGAGACGCGAGGAGCGCTGGAGTCATGATCGAGCCGCGGGTCCGCGAACTCATCCAGGCCGAGCTCGACGACGCGCTCGACGCAGCGGGGCGCGCCGAGCTCGCCGGCCGGTTGCTCGCGGACCCCGCCGTGCGGGCCGAACGCGAGTCGATGCGGCGACTGGTGGCGCACCTGGAGGCGATCCCGGCGGCCGAGCCCCCGGCGCAGCTCTCGCAGGCCGTCAGTGCTGCTCTGCAGCAGGAGCATGGACGCCGCGACAGGATTTCGGCACCAGCCCAGGGCTGGCGGTACGCGGCCGCGATCGCGGCGGTCGGGCTCGCCGGCACTCTCGCCTACGCGATCATTCATGCCGGGCGGCCGGCGGTAGCGGAGCTCGCCGGCACGCTCGTGAAGTCGCATCCCGGCGCCGCGGCGAATACGGTACAACTACTCTCGGGACCGGTGGCGGGCCGGGTCATTCTGACGCGCGAGGGAGAGCGGCTGGCGCTGCGCCTCGACCTCGACACGCAGGACCCCGTCGACGTCGAAATCGTCAGCGGATCCCATCGGTTACGGCTCGACGGCATCGCCCGGGGCGCGGTGGCCCGGGGGTCGACGGAGCCGGTGCCGCTGGTGGGGTTTGCGGCGGATGGACCGGACGTCAGCCTGACGTTCCTGAGGAACGGGCAGGTCGTCAGCCGGGTCACCCTGGACCGGCCGGCGCAGCGATGACGATTGATTCGAGGGGGTCGGCCAACTTTCCGGGCCCCCCGCGGTATTTCGATCAGGCAGATCACTTGCGAACCAGCACCTCACACGCAGGACAGGGGGAGTCTCCATGAGCAACAAGACCTTGCTGATCGCCGCCGGCGCCATTGCCGCCGCCGCGATCGTCTACTTCGGGCTGAACTGGCCGCCGGCGGGCAGGGATGCGGCGGGCACGATCACTGAAGCCAAGCGCGCGCACGCGGACGCCGCGAGTGCAGCCAATGCGGCGAACGCGGCCAACGCGTCGAATGCCGCCAATGCCTCGAATGCGGCGGACGCTGCCAGCGCCTC
>JAFEDP010000495.1 GCA_018241545.1 Pseudomonadota bacterium | reverse complement strand
GGAGTTGATGAAGCCGAGCCATTCCTGCAGGCGGTAGCGCGCGAGCGTGCCGTTGGGCGGGGCGAGCCCGCGGGCCGGGTCGCGGTCGGCGAGGTACTGCAGGATCGCCGGCCCCTCGGTCAGCACGCCGCCCTCCTCGAGCGCGAGCGCCGGCACGTAGCCCTTGGGGTTGATCGCGAGGTAGTCGCCGCCGCCGCGCAGCGTGTGGTGCAGCAGGTCCACGGCGACGAGCTCGAACGGCAGGCCGAGCTCGCGCAGCACGATGTGTGGCGCGAGCGAGCAGGCGCCGCGGGCGTAGTAGAGCCTCACGGCCCGCCGCCCGCGCCGCCGGCGAGGCCGACCTCGCCGAGCAGGAACGCGTACTCCTCGGCGATCTCGCGGTAGCGCTCGAAGCGGCCCGAGCGCCCGCCGTGGCCGGCCTCGAGCTGGGTGCGCAGCAGGAGCGTCTGCGTGCCCGTGCCGAGCGCGCGCAGCCGCGCGACCCACTTGGCCGGCTCCCAGTACTGCACCTGGCTGTCGTGGAAGCCCGTGGTCACGAGCATCGCGGGGTACGCCTGGCGGGCGACGTTGTCGTAGGGCGAGTAGGACAGCATGTACTCGTAGGTGGCGCGGTCGGCGCCCGGGTTGCCCCACTCGTCGTACTCGTTGGTGGTCAGCGGGATCGACTCGTCGAGCATCGTCGTCACGATGTCGACGAACGGCACGTGCGCGACGAGCGCGCGGTAGTCCGCCGGCGCCTGGTTGGCGATCGCGCCGATCAGCAGCCCGCCGGCGCTGCCGCCCATCGCGCAGGTGCGCGCGCCGTCGACGTAGCGCTCGCGCACCAGGAAGCGCGTGACGTCGACGAAGTCGTCGAAGGTGTGCTGCTTGGCGAGCAGCCGGCCGGCGTCGTACCAGGCGCGGCCGAGCTCCTGGCCGCCGCGCACGTGCGCGAGCGCGAACACGAAGCCGCGGTCGACGAGCGAGAACAGCGTCGAGCGGAAGGTCGGGTCCTGCGACAGGCCGTAGGCGCCGTAGCCGGTCTGGTAGAGCGGCGCGCTGCCGTCGCGCGGCAGGTCGCGCCGGTACAAGAGCGACACCGGCACGCTCGCGCCGTCGCGCGCCGGCGCGAAGCGGAACTCGGTCGCGTAGCGCGCCGGGTCGAAGCCGCCCTCGACCGGCTCGCGCTTGAGCAGCGTGCGCGCGCCGCTCGCCATGTCGCAGTCGTAGGTGGTCGCCGGCGTCGTCAGCGACGAGTACACGTAGCGCAGCTGGGTCGAGTCCAGCTCCTCGTTGGCGCCGATGCGCATCGTGAACGCGGGCTCGTCGGCGTCGATCAGGAAGTCGCGGCGGCCGTCCCAGGTGCGCACCCGCAGGCGCCTGAGCCCCCCGGAGCGCTCGGCGACGGCGAGGTAGTCGCGGAACGGCTCGAAGCCCGCGACGAAGGCGTCCGCGCGCGTCGCCACCTCGTCGCGCCAGGTGCGGCGGTCGGCGACCGTGGCGATCGGCGCCGACACGATGCGGAAGTTCGGTGCGCCGTCGTTGGTGCGCAGCACGAAGCGCTCGCCGACGTCCTCGAGCTGGTACTCGTGGTCGCGCGCGCGCGGCACCGCCACCGCGAACGCGAGCGCCGGGTCGTCGGCGCGCGCGTAGCGGTACTCGCTCGAGACCGTGCTCGCGAGCGCGATGTACAGGAAGCGGCGGCTCTTGCCGCGGTGCACGCCGACGTAGAAGCTCGGGTCGGCCTCCTCGTAGACGAGCGTGTCGGCCGAGGCGGGCGTGCCGAGGCGGTGGCGCATCACGCGCTGGCCGAGCAGCGTCTGCGGGTCCTTGGCGATGTACAGCACCGTCTCGTTGTCGTCGGCCCAGGCGAGGTCGGGCTCGGCGTTCTCGATCGCCTCCGGGTAGCGCTCGCCGCTCGCGAGGTCCGCGAAGCGCAGCGTGTACTGGCGCCGCCCGAGGCGGTCCTCGGCCCAGGCGAGGCGCCGGTTGTCGGCGCTGACCTCGAGCCCGCCGACCTCGTAGAACTCCGCGCCCGCGGCCTCGCGGTTGGCGTCGATCAGCACCTGCTCGGGGCCGTCGCGCGCGGGCCCGCGGCGCGCGTAGACCGGGTGCTCGCGGCCGGCCTCGAAGCGCGTGTAGTACCAGTAGCCGTTGTCGAGCACCGGCACCGAGGCGTCGTCCTGCTTGAGGCGCGCCACCATCTCCGCGTACAGATGCTCGGCGAGCGGCTTGAGCGGCGCGAGCGTGGCGTCGCAGTGGTCGTTCTCGGCGGCGAGGTAGGCCAGCACCTCGGGGCTCGCGCGCGCGTCGTCGCGCAGCCAGTAGTACGGGTCGGTGCGGCGGCCGAACGGCGCGACCACCTCGGTCGGGCGCTCGGCGGCGCGGGGGGCCTCGCGATCCATGG
>JAFEDP010000494.1 GCA_018241545.1 Pseudomonadota bacterium | reverse complement strand
GAGCGCCAGGAAGTCGGCGCTCGTGCGCCAGTCGGGCTGGCTGACGAGCCCCACCCGAAAGCCCTGCGCCTCGAGCAGCCGGCCGATGATCGCCATGCCGAAGCTCGGGTGGTCGACGTAGGCATCGCCGGTGACGAGCAGGATGTCGCACGAATCCCAGCCGAGCGCATCCATCTCGGCGCGCGACATCGGCAGGAACGGCGCCGTGCCGAAGCGGTGCGCCCAGAACTTACGACGCGCGAACAGGTCCGGCGGGGGTGTGGGAACGTTGGCCATCCGGCTATTTTCGCCCATTCGCCGGGCCTGCGCCCTGCGCTCGCGGCGTGGCGCAAGCCGCCACCGCCCGTAAGTATCAGCTAAGTGTCGGGTGGTCGACCACACTCAACTAGGTATTGCCCGGGCTTTGTGTCTCCAATCGGAGTGGGTACCTTGCCACCGCTCCAGTTACAGCCCTTTCTTAAGATCTTGAAGGAGCCGACACGCAATGAGTCCTAACGCCACCAGGGTCGCGCTCGCGGCCCGCCTGCTGGCCCCGGCGCTGCTCGCGCTGGCGGCTCCCGCCGTGCACGCAGTGCCCAGCTTCGCGCGCCAGACCGGCATGGCCTGCGAGGCCTGCCACACCGTCTGGCCCGAGCTCACGCACTTCGGGCGCGTGTTCAAGGCCAACGGCTACATCCTCGACAACCTCAAGCAGGTGCGCGGCGTCACGCAGCAGAAGGAGGAGATCCTCTCGCTCGCCTCGCTGCCGCCGCTGTCGATCATGGCGCAGGTGTCCTACACCTCGCTCGCAAACCCGCTGCCGGACAACACCGGCACCGGCAACTCGCAGAACGGCACGGTGGCCTTTCCGCAGCAGCTGAGCCTGTTCTACGCCGGCAAGATCGCCCCGCACGTCGGCGCGTTCATCCAGCTCACCTACGGCAACGACAGCGGCACGATCGGCATCGACAACACCGACATCCGCTTCGCCGACCTCAAGGTGCTGCCCGGCAACCAGAGCCTGATCTACGGCCTCTCGCTCAACAACAACCCGACCGTGCAGGACCTGTGGAACTCGACGCCGGCCTTCGGCTTCCCGTACGCGGCCTCCAACAGCGCGCCCGGCGTGCCGGTCGGCACCATGATCGACGGCGCGCTCGGCCAGGACGTCGCCGGCCTCACGGCCTACGCGTTCTGGAACGAGTCGCTGTACGGCGAGCTCGGCGTCTACCGCACCGCCCGCCAGGGCACGGCCGGGCCGCTCGACAGCACCCAGACCGCGGTGCTCTCGGGCGCCGCCCCCTACTGGCGCGTCGCCTACGAGCACAACATCGGCCGCCACTCGATCGAGGCCGGGCTCTACGGCGCCTCGTTCAAGCTGTTCCCCAACCTGACCGGCACGGCGCTCGCCGGACCCACCGACCGCTACCAGGACGTCGCCGAGGACGTGCAGTACCAGTGGGTGGGCGATGCGCACCTCTTCAGCGTCACCGCGACGCGCATCCACGAGAAGCAGACGCTCGATGCCACCTACGCCGGCGGCGAGGGCGCCTCGGCGAACGCCGCCAACGACCTGACCACGATCCGCGGCTTCGCGACCTACTACTACAAGCGCAAGATCGGCGGCACGGTCGGCTTCTTCCGCACCACCGGCAGCAGCGACGCCACCGTCTACGGCGCGAGCCTGAACGGCGCGCCCGACACCTCCGGCTGGGTCGCGGAGATCAACTACATGCCGTGGCTGAACACCAAGTTCTCGGTGCAGTACACCGGCTACAACAAGTACTACGGCGGCAGCAGCTACCTGTGGAGCAATGCCGACGGCAGCGTGACGCTGCCCCGCAAGGCGAGCGACAACAACACGCTCTACCTGCTGGCCTGGTTCTCGTACTGAGCGGCGCGACCGAAGGAGTGCAAAGCATGAGACACGCAATCGTCACGGTCGCCGCCCTCGCGTGCGCACTGGCCGTCGTCGCCGCCCGCGCCGACGACGTCGACCCGGCCACGCACGAGCACGCGGTGCGCATCGCCGTGGGCACCTGCGGCGCCTGCCACGGCGCGAACGGCGTCAGCAAGCAGCCCAAGTACCCGCGCCTCGCGGCCCAGAACGCCAATTACCTCGCAGCGCAGCTCAAGGCGTTCCGCGCCCAGACGCGCGGCGACGCCGATGCCATCAGCTACATGTGGGGCATGGCGGCGCAGCTCGAGGACGGCACCATCGAGGCGCTGGCGCAGTACTACGCCTCGCAACCGGCGGGCGCGCCGCTCTCGGGCGACCCGGCGCTGACCGCCAAGGGCCGCGAGATCTACGAGAAGGGCGTCGCCGCCGTCGGCGTGCCGGCCTGCTCGGCCTGCCACGGCGCCGACGGCCACGGCACCGCGGACTTCCCGCGGCTCGCCGGCCAGCAC
>JAFEDP010000493.1 GCA_018241545.1 Pseudomonadota bacterium | reverse complement strand
GGCGACGCTCGTGACGGCGATCGCGATCGCGGCCGTGGTCGCCGCCCGCATCACCCACCACGCTCGCCCGGCCCCCTACTCGCTCGAGGACCGGCGCATGACCTTCGCGGTGCTGCCGTTCCAGGCACCGGCCGGGGACGCCCACGGCGAGCGCGTCGCGCAGGCCTCGACCGACGCCGTGGTCGCGGACCTCGAGACCGAGCAGCGGCTGATGGCGCAGTCGATCACCGGTGCGCAGGTGCACGCCGTGCTGCGGCGCTCCACCGGGCCGCGCGACATCGCCCGGGCGCTCAACGTGCACTTCCTGGTGCAAGGGATCGTCGCGCGTGCGAGCAACGGCTACACGCTCAGCGTGTCGGTACTGGACGGCGAGACCGAGCGCACGCTCGCGAGCGAGTCGCTGCCCATCGAGGGCGATGCGCTCACCCCCCGCTGGGCGGAGGACGTCGACGTCGCGGTGTTCCACCTGGTGATGGCCGGCATGCACGTCGAGGTGCAGCGGGCGGCGGACCGGCCGCCCGCCGAGCTCGACGTGCGCGACCTGTCGTTCCGGGCGCTCGACTACTGGCGCGCGCACCGCGGCAAGCAGGCCAAGGACGGCTACGTGTCGGCCTCCGACCTGCTCGCCGAGGCGCTCAAGCGCGCACCCGACGACGCGCTCGCGACCTACCTCACCGCCGAGATCAACCTCTGCGACTGCGTCATGGCCTGGTCGACGAACCCGGAGGAGCAGCGCCGCATCGGCGTCGCGGCGATGGACCGCTACCTGCGGGTCGACCCGACCGATCCCGAGATGCTCTCCGACAAGGCGAGCCTGCTGCAGCTGCGCGGCCGCTACGAGGAGGCGCTCGACATCGCCAACGCGATCCTGCAGCGCCGCCCGGACCTGGCCGCTGGCGTCGCGATCGCCGCGATCAGCCTCTCCCACCTCGGGCGCGCCAGCGAGGCCGTCGGGCCGGTCGATGCACTCGCCCGGCGCTATCCCGACAAGTGGGAGGAGATCACGGCGCTCGCGGCCGACGTGCACTACGCGGCCGGGGACTACGCCGCGGCGGCGCAGCTCGCGCGCAATGCCGCGGCGCGCATGAGCGAGATCGCGCTGCGCAGCCCGGTCACCGGGCCGGTGCGCCTGACGCTGGCCGCGGCGGAGGCCCGCCTCGGCCACGCCGAGCGCGCGCGCCAGGCGCTGGAGGACTTCGCGGCCGCGGTACCGGGGGTCGGCTCGATCGGCGCGGTGCGCCACTGGATCATGGCGACCAGCCCGCTCAGCGACTCGGAGCCGTTCTACGCGGGCCTGCGGCTCGCGGGCCTGCACGACTGAGCGCGGTGGCCGACCCGCAGTGACAGCGCCGGGAGCCGGCCGTATCGTCGGCCGGTCCCCCCGCGAACCCGCCGCCTCGCCCATGGCCCCGCGCACCACCCTGTGCCTCAGCATGATCGTCAAGGACGAGGCCGGCGTGATCCGCCGCTGCCTCGACTCGGTCCGGCCGCTGATCGACCACTGGGTCGTGGTCGACACCGGCTCCACCGACGGCACGCAGGCGCTCGTGCGCGCGGCGCTCGCGGACCTGCCGGGCGAGCTCCACGAGCGGCCGTGGCGGGACTTCGCGCACAACCGCTCCGAGGCGCTCGAGTTCGCGCGCCCGCACGCCGACTACTCGCTCATGATCGACGCCGACGACGTGCTCGAGGTCCCGCCCGGCTACCGCCTGCCGCGCCTCACCGCCGACGCCTACTATCTCGAGATCGAGCACCCGCCGGCGCGCTACGAGCGCCTGCAGATCGTGCGCAATGCGCTGCCCTGGCGCTACCGCGGCGTGCTGCACGAGTTCCTCGCCTGCGAGGGCGCAGGCAAGCCGGGGCGGCTGCCGATCCGCTACCGCATGCACTTCGACGGCGCGCGGCGCCGCGACCCGGCGACGTTCGCGCGCGACGCCGCCGTGCTCGAGGCGGCGCTCGCCACCGAGACGGACCCGCTGCTGCGCGCCCGCTACACGTTCTATCTCGCCCAGAGCTACCGCGACGGCGGCCAGCGCGAGCGTGCGCTTGAGTTGTACCGCGCGCGCGCGGCGCTCGGTGGGTGGCGCGAGGAGGTGTACGTGAGCCTGCTCGAGGCGGCGCGCCTCGCCGAGGCGCTCGCCCGCCCCGAGACCGAGGTGCTTGAGGCCTACCTCGAGGCCGCGCGCGCCGGCCCGCACCGGGCCGAGGCGCTGCACGGCGCGGCGCGCTACTGCCGCGAGAAGCAGCGCTGGGCGGAGGGCCTGCGCCACGCCCGCGCGGGCCTTCGGATCGCCATGCCGAGGCAGGCCCTGTTCGTCGAGCCCTGGATCTACGAGTGGGGGCTGCTCGATGAGTTCGCGATCCACGCCTACTGGACCGGGCACTACCGCGAGTCGCTC
>JAFEDP010000492.1 GCA_018241545.1 Pseudomonadota bacterium | reverse complement strand
CGCCGGGACCGATGGGCCCGCCGGGGCCGATGGGTCCCGCCGGGGCCACGGGCCCGGCCGGGCCCGCCGGAGCGAACGGCGCCGCCGGGCCGCCGGGTCCCGCAGGTCCCGTGGGTGCGCAGGGCGCGCCCGGCGCGACCGGCGCTCAAGGGCCGGTGGGTCCCGCGGGTCCGACTGGACCGCAGGGGCCGCAGGGGCCGACCGGTCCCGCAGGGCCGTCGACGCCGGCAAACATCGTCAGCTTCGTCGCCGGCTTCGGCAACGGCATCGCGACCGACGGCAGGGCCTCTCCGTACTGCGTGCTGGGCGACGTCTACCTGACGGCGACCGTCGTCGCGAGCGGGCTCGTGGCGGACGGACGCCTATTGCCGATCAACACCAACCAGGCGCTCTTCGCGCTGCTCGGTACGACGTACGGCGGCGACGGGCTGAGCACGTTCGCGTTGCCGGACCTGCGCGGGCTGGCGCCGACCGGGTTGACCTACTACATCTGCAACGCCGGGATCTTCCCGACGCGGAACTGACACGCCACCGGCCTCGCGGGCGCGGACCCGCGAGGCCGGCGACGCCGCTCCCGCCGTCCACCGGCACTTGCGCGTGCCTGCGCCGCGAGCGAGCGACCCGCACGGTTGACGGAGCGGTACTCCCCGGTCGGGGGGCGCGGCCACGGCGGATTGCCAGCCTTGCGAGCGCTCTCCTAGACTCGCCCCGACCGATCCACCGCGAGGCCTGAACACCCGTCGTGCGCGCCGCCGGCCGTCTGCCCCCGTCCGCCGCCCGCGCCGTGCCCCGCGCGGGCGGGCGGGACCGCACTTGCTGAGGTATGCCCTCGGCCGCCTCGCGGGCGCGCTGCCGACGCTGTTCGCGGTGGTCACGCTCGCCTTCGTGCTGGTGCGGCTCGCGCCGGGCGGGCCGTTCGACGAGGAGCAGGCGCTGCCGGCCGAGGTCAAGGCCAACCTCGACCGCGCCTACGGCCTCGACCGGCCGCTGCCCGAGCAGTACCTGCGCTACCTCGGCCGCCTCGCGCACGGCGACCTCGGTCCCTCGATGCGCCTCAGGGACTTCACGGTCGGCGAGCTGATCGCGACGGGGCTGCCGGTCAGCCTCGCCGTCGGCGGGCTCGCGCTGCTGCTCGCGGCCGGCCTCGGCGTGCCGCTCGGCATCGTCGCCGCGCGCCGGCGCGGCTCCGCGCTCGACCACGCGCTGCTCGCGCTCTCGGTCGCCGGGATCGCGCTGCCGGCCTACGTCACGGCGCCGGTGCTCGCGCTCGTCTTCGGGGTGCTGCTGCGCTGGCTGCCGGTCGCCGGCTGGGAGAGCGGCCGGCCGGCCGACCTCGTGCTGCCCGCGGTCGCGCTCGCGCTGCCGACGCTCGCGACGCTCGCGCGCCTGACGCGGGCGAGCGTGCTCGAGGCGCTCGCGCTGCCGCACGTGCGCACGGCCATCGCCAAGGGGCTGGCGCCCGGCGTGGTGCTCGCGCGCCACGTGCTGCCGCCGGCGCTGTCGCCGGTGCTCGGCTACCTCGGGCCGGCCGCCGCCGGCATCCTGACCGGGTCGCTGGTGGTGGAGACGGTGTTCGGCCTGCCGGGCATGGGCCGCTTCCTGGTGCAGGGCGCGCTCAACCGCGACTACACGCTGGTGCTCGGCAAGGTCATCGTCTACGCGACGCTGATCATCGGCCTCAACCTCGCGGTCGACCTCGCGCAGGCGCTGCTCGACCCGCGGCTGCGGCAGGCGGGGCGCCGGTGAGGCTGTCGCGCCCGGCGCGCGCCGCGCTCGTCGTGCTCGCGCTCATCGTCGTGCTCGCGGTCGCGGGCCCGTGGCTGAGCCCGTGGCAGGTCGAGCAGCTCGACTGGCAGCGCATGGCGGTGCCGCCCGGGCTCGAGGGCGCGCACTTCCTCGGCACCGACCGGCTCGGGCGCGACCTCTACGTGCGCACGCTCGCCGGGGTGCGGGTGTCGCTCGCGATCGCCGCGCTCGCCACCGCCGTCAGCCTCTCGGTCGGCGTCGCCTACGGCGCGCTCGCCGGCTGGGCCGGCGGGCGCGTGGACGCGCTCATGATGCGGCTCGTCGACGTGCTGTACTCGCTGCCGTACGTGTTCTTCGTGATTCTGCTGACCGTGGTTGCCGGCCGGCACCTGACCACGGTGTTCCTCGCGATCGGCGCGGTCGGCTGGCTCACGGTGGCGCGCGTGGTGCGCGGGGAGACCGCGCGCCTCAAGCACCGCGAGTTCGTCGAGGCGGCGCAGGTGGCCGGGGTCGGCACCGCGCGCATCCTGGCGCGCCACGTGGTGCCGAACCTCGCCGGGCCGGTGCTCGTGTACGCGACGCTGACGGTGCCCGCGCTGATCGTGCTCGAGAGCTTCCTGTCGTTCCTCGGCCTCGGCGTCGCCGAGCCCGCCGCGAGCCTCGGCAACCTGCTCGCGCAGGGGGCGCAGG
>JAFEDP010000491.1 GCA_018241545.1 Pseudomonadota bacterium | reverse complement strand
TGCGGGGTTTCAGGGCACGGCGCTAGACTGCGGCGCCAGCCGACGCCCGGATCCGTCGGCAGCCTGAAGGGGGACGACCGGGTGACCGATCGCGTCGCGACCGACGGCGGGGCGCAGGCCCATACGTGGCGCGTCGAGCTGCTGCCGCACTGCTCGCTGACCCCGGCCCAGGCGCGGGGCTTCTTCGGGCTGGTCGCGGCGACCTCGCTGACCGTGGCCGGCTTCTTCGTCGCCAACGGCTACTGGCCGGTGCTGCCCTTCGCCGGGCTCGAGCTGGCGCTGCTGGCCTTCGCGCTGGCCACGAGCCTGAAGCGCCGGCATTACGTTCAGACGGTCGAAATCAGCGAGACCGAGATCCGCGTCACGACCCGCGGTCCGAAGGCGGCGAACGAGAATCAGTTTTCCCGGCACTGGGCGAGGGTTACACTGCACGGCCCCCACGGATGGCGCGCCGGGCGACTGCTGATCGAGTCGCATGGGCGTGCCTGCGAGATCGGCGCGTTCCTCACCGAGGACGAGCGCCGCGCGCTCGGCCGGCGCCTCACGGCGCTGGTCGGCCGCACCAGCGAGTCGCCGCGGCTGCCGCCGGACTGACGGCGGCCGGGCCGCGCGCCCGCCGGGGGCGGGACGATCGAGTGGAAGACAGGTTGCTGTAAGGGGCTGAGATGTCGAACAGAACCATCGCCAGCGTGCTCGGGGGCGTGCTCGTCGCCGCGCCCGCGTTCGCCTATGAGAGCAGCGTCAACATGCCGGTCGGCGTCACGCCGATCTCGCGCGAGGTGCACGACCTGCACATGCTGATCTTCTGGGTCTGCGTGGCCATCGCGGTCGTCGTGTTCGGCGCGATGATCTACTCGATCTGGAAGTTCCGTAAGTCGACCGGCGCGGTCGCGGACCAGACGCTGACGCACTCGACCAAGGTCGAGGTCATCTGGACCGCGATCCCGGTGGTGATCCTGATCAGCATGGCCATCCCGGCCGCCAAGACGCTGGTCAAGATGGAGGACACCCGCAACGCCGAGCTCACCGTCAAGGTGACCGGCTACCAGTGGAAGTGGCAGTACGACTACCTCGGCAAGGGCGTCGCGTTCTACTCGACGCTCGCGTCCGCGTCCAACGCCGCGCGCCAGCTCAACTCGGGCGTCGACGTGACGTCGCTCAAGGACTACCTGCTCGAGGTCGACCACCCGCTGGTGGTGCCGGTGGACACTAAGGTGCGCCTGCTGCTGACGGGCAACGACGTGATCCATTCGTGGTGGGTCCCGGACTTCGCGGTCAAGAAGGACGCGATCCCGGGCTTCATCAACGAGGCCTGGTTCAAGGCCGAGAAGGTCGGCCGCTACACCGGCCAGTGCGCGGAGCTCTGCGGCCGCGACCACGGCTTCATGCCGATCGTCGTGACCGTGGTGTCTAAGGAGGAGTTCGCGAAGTGGCTCGCCGCGCAGCAGGAGGCCGCCAAGGCCGCCGCCGCCGGCGCGCAGCCCGCCGCCACCACCGCGATGACGGCGCCCGCCCCGGCCGGCGCGGCGCTCTGACCGATTCCTGGAGTCCCTGCACATGGCACACGCTGACACGCACGCGCACGACGACCACGATCACAAGCCGCATGGCATCGGCCGCTGGATCTTCGCGACCAACCACAAGGACATCGGCACGATGTACCTGGTGTTCGCGCTGACGATGTTCTTCGTCGGCGGCGCGATGGCGCTGCTGATCCGCCTCGAGCTGTTCAAGCCCGGCATGCAGTGGTTCGACCCGCAGTTCTACAACTCGCTGGTGACCACGCACGCGCTGGTGATGATCTTCGGCGCGGTGATGCCGGCGTTCGTCGGCCTCGCCAACTGGATGATCCCGCTGCAGATCGGCGCGCCCGACATGGCGCTGCCGCGCATGAACAACTACAGCTTCTGGATCCTGCCGTTCGCGTTCACGCTGCTGATCTCCTCGTTCTTCACCGGCGGCGGCGGCCCGGCGGGCGGCTGGACGCTGTACCCGCCGCTGTCGCTGCAGGCCGGCGCCAGCTTCCCGCTGACGATCTTCGCGATCCACCTGATGGGCGCCTCCTCGATCATGGGCGCCATCAACGTGATCGTCACGATCATGAACATGCGCGCGCCGGGCATGACGCTGCTGAAGCTGCCGCTGTTCTGCTGGACCTGGCTGATCACGGCGTACCTGCTGATCGCGGTGATGCCGGTGCTCGCCGGCGCCGTGACGATGCTGCTGACCGACCACTTCTTCGGCACCAGCTTCTTCAACCCGGCCGGCGGCGGCGACCCGGTGATGTTCCAGCACATCTTCTGGTTCTTCGGGCACCCCGAGGTCTACATCCTGATCCTGCCGGCCTTCGGCGTGGTCTCGGAGATCATCCCGACCTTCTCGCGCAAGCCGCTGTTCGGCTACGACGCGATGGTCTACGCCACCGCCTCGATCGCGTTCCTGTCGTTC
>JAFEDP010000490.1 GCA_018241545.1 Pseudomonadota bacterium | reverse complement strand
CGTGGTACCGCCACATGGTGTACGCGCCCGGCCTGTACACCGGCTACGGCGCCAAGACCCTGCCGGCGGTCCGCGAGGCGGTCGAGGAACGCCATTTCGGCGAGGTCGCGGACGCGGTCGCGGCGACCACCGCGGCCATCGACGCCTATCGACGCGCGCTCGACGCGGCCACCGCCGCGCTGCACTGAAGGAGGTTGCGATGTCGGAGATACACGTGCCGGTCTCGCCCGGCGAGGTGCTCGACAAGATCACGATCCTGCGCATCAAGGCGGCGCGCATGACCGATCCGGTCAAGCTCGCCAACGTACGGCGCGAGCTCGAGCTGCTCGAGCGCACCTGGGCGGAGTCGCCGTACGCGCATCACGACGTCGCGCGCGACGAGGCGGCGCTGCAGGCGGTCAACGAGCGGCTGTGGGACATCGAGGACCGCATCCGCGACAAGGAGCGCGCGCAGGCCTTCGACGCCGAGTTCATCGCGCTGGCGCGCTCCGTCTACGTCGAGAACGACGAGCGCGCCGCGATCAAGAAGCGCATCAACGTCGCGCTCGGCTCGGCGATCGTCGAGGAGAAGAGCTACGCCGCCTACCGCTAGGCGGCGCGCGGCCTCAGCCCGCGCGCCGTACCCGGGCGAGGTGGTACTCGGCGCCGCAGTACGGGCACTTGGCCTCGCCCGTGGCCTCGATCGCGAGGTACACGCGCGGGTGGGAGTTCCACAGGTACATGCCCGGCATCGGGCACGCGAGCGGCAGGTCCGCCGGCGTCACCTCGTAGCGGTGCTCGGCGTTCGGCTGGATCAGCTTCGGGTCGTTGACGACCGGTGCGGCCATGGGGTCTCGCCTCCTGGGTCCGGCGATTATACCGGAGCCGGGGCCCCCGCCGGCCACGGCGCGCCGGGCGGGAGGTCCTCGCCCCGCTCCATGACGGCGTCCCAGACCGCGGTCACGAGCGCGCGGTCGGCGGCGTGCGGCGCGGCCTCCACCACCGGCCGTGCGCCCTCCAGCGACAGCCGGTGGGTCAGGCGGCGGTAGCCGCGGTACGCGTCCACGAGCGCGTCGATGACGCGGTGCTCGACCAGCGCCGCCGAGCCCACCGACTCGAGCTGGCGGATCGTGTCCGGGTAGGTCACGAGCGGCGGGAACTCGCCCGCCCAGCGCAGCACCCAGTACTGCGCCAGGAACTCGATGTCGGCGACGCCGCCCGGGTCCTGCTTGATGTCGAACTGGCCGGCCCCGGCGCGCGACAGCTCGCGGCGCATCCGGTCGCGCATGTGGCGCACGTCCGCGCGCAGGCGCTCGCGGCGCACGTGGCCGCACAGCAGCTCCACCCTGAGCGCCTCGAAGCGCGCGCGGATCGCCGGCGTGCCGGCGACCGCCCGCGAGTGCAGCAGCGCCTGGTGCTCCCAGGTCCAGGCCTCGGCGCGCTGGTAGTCGGCGAAGGCGTCGACGTGCGTCATCAGCAGTCCGCCCTTGCCGCTCGGCCGCAGCCGCATGTCGACCTCGTACAGGCGCCCGGCGGCGGTGTGCACCGTCAGCAGGTGCACGATCTTCTGGCCGAGCCGCAGGAAGAACACCTGGTTGTCGATGACCTTCGGCCCCGCCGTCTCCTGCAGCTCGCCGCCCGAGTCGTGCAGGAACACGAGGTCCAGGTCCGAGCCGTAGCCGAGCTCGTAGCCGCCGAACTTGCCGTAGCCGACCGCCGCCACGCCGCAGCGGCGCGGCGCGGCGCGGGTCCCCGCCAGCGGCTCCCCGTACAGCGCCACCATCTCGCGCCAGGCGTGCGCCATGGCGCGCTCCAGGATCAGCTCGGCGACGTCGGTGAGCCGGTCCGACACCTGCATCAGCGGCAGCCGGCCCGTCAGGTCGAACAGCGCCACGCGGAACACGGCCGCGCGCTGGAACTGGCGCAGCGCCTCGACGGCGCGCTCGGCGTCGTCGCCGGCGTCGGCCGAGCGCAGCTCGATCTCCGCCTCGAACTGGCTGCGCGCAGGCGGGGCCTCGAACAGGCGCTGGTCGACCAGCTCGTCCAGCAGCAGCGGGAAGCCCGCGACCTGCTCGGCGAGGAAGCGGCCGAGGGCGCAGATCTCCGTGAGCCGGGCGAGCGCCAGCGGGTTCTCGTTGAGCAGCGCGAGGTAGGCGGTGCGGCTGCCGATCGCCTCGATGACGGCCAGCGCGCGGCGCAGCGTGGCGCCCGGATCGGCGTGCGCCGCGGCCGCCGCCAGCAGCCGCGGCAGCAGCGCGTGCAGGCGGCGCCGCCCCGACTCCTCGAGGCGCCGGTAGTAGCCGGAGGCGCGCAGCCCGAGCAGCAGCGTCGCGACGGGCTCCGGGTCGGCGTAGCCGAGCTCGGCGAGCCCGCCGGCGAGCTCGGCCGGCGTCGCCGCGGCGGTGAAGGCCGCGTCGAAGCCGCGCGCCGCGGCCGGGGCGCTGCCCTCCGCCGCCAGCACCAGCGCCTCGAAC
>JAFEDP010000048.1 GCA_018241545.1 Pseudomonadota bacterium | reverse complement strand
CCCTCGACTACGCCCGCCGGGTGGGCGCCGCGCGCCCGGCGCTCGCGCCGCTGGTGGGCGAGCTCGCCGAAGCCTACGTACGGGCGCGTTACCTGCCGGGAGCGGTGCCGGCGGACACGGAGCGCGTCGCCGCTCTGGCCCGTGCGCTGCGGGCGGCGCTGAGACGCGCGCGCCGCTGAGCGCCGGCGGCCTCAGCCCATGTGCAGGCCGCCGTTCAGCGAGAAGTCCGCGCCGGTGGCGAACGCCGACTCCTCCGACGCCAGCCACGCGACGATCGACCCGATCTCGTCCGGGCGCCCGAGCCTGCGGACCGGGATGGTGGCCACGATCTTCTCCAGCACCTCGGGCTTCATCGCCGTCACCATGTCGGTGGCGATGTAGCCGGGGGAGACCGTGTTGACCGTGATGCCCTTGCCCGCGACCTCCTGGGCGAGCGCCATCGTGAAGCCGTGGATGCCGGCCTTGGCGGTCGAGTAGTTGGTCTGGCCGAACTGGCCCTTCTGGCCGTTCACCGACGAGATGTTGATGATGCGGCCCCAGCCGCGGTCGAGCATGCCGTCGATCACCTGCTTGGTGACGTTGAACAGGCTGTTGAGGTTGGTGTCAATCACCGCGCGCCAGTCGTCCAGCGACAGCCGCCGGAAGGTGCCATCGCGAGTGATGCCGGCATTGTTGACCAGGACGTCGACCGGGCCGATCTCGGCGCGCACCTTCTCGAATGCGGCGCGGGTCGACTCCCAGTCGCCGACGTTGCCCTCAGAGGCGTGCACGTCGAAGCCCCGGGCGCGCATCTCGGCGAGCCAGCGCTCGCGCCGCGGCGATCCGGGACCGCAGCCCGCCACCACCGTGAGCCCGCTCTCGCACAGGCGCGTCGTGATCGCCGTGCCGATGCCCCCCATCCCGCCCGTCACGTACGCGATTCGCTTCGCCATCGCCGCCCCCGTCCGTGTGTCGTATGAGCCCGCCGCATGATTGAACATCGGCGTCGGCGGCACAAGCGCCGCCGGCGCAGGCGGTGCACCTCTTGCGGTGCACCACGGGCCCGTGGCGCCGCGCCCGGGTCAGGCCGCCGTCGCGAGGTGCTCGCGCGTCTCCCGGAACCGCACGTCCGGCCAGCGCTCCATCGTGAGCTCGAGGTTGACGCGGGTGGGTGCCAGGTACACGAGCTCGCCCGCGTGGTCGAGCGCCAGGTGCTCGTAGCAGCGCTCGCGGAACTCGGCGAGGCGCTTGGGATCGGCGCAGTCGATCCAGCGCGCCGTCGCGACGGCGACCGCCTCGAACACGCACTGCACGCCGTACTCGTCCTGCAGGCGGAACGCCACGACCTCAAACTGCAGCTGGCCGACCGCGCCGAGGATCGAGTCGTTGTTGCGCAGCGGGCGGAACAGCTGCGTCGCGCCTTCCTCGCACAGCTGCGCCAGCCCCTTCTGCAGCGCCTTGGCCTTCAGCGGGTCCTTGAGCACCGCCCGGCGGAACAGCTCCGGGGCGAAGTTCGGGATGCCGGTGAACGTGAGCCCCTCGCCCTCGCTGAACGTGTCGCCGATATTGATCGTGCCGTGATTGTGCAGGCCGATGATGTCGCCGGCGTAGGCCTCCTCGGCCTGCTGGCGGTCGGCGGCCATGAAGGTCAGCGCGTCGGCGACCCGCACTTCCTTGCCGAGCCGCACGTGGTGCAGACGCATGCCGCGCTGATAGCGGCCCGAGCAGATGCGCAGGAACGCGATCCGGTCGCGGTGCGCCGGATCCATGTTCGCCTGGATCTTGAAGACGAAGCCGCTGAAGCGCGGCTCCGCGGCCTCGACCCGGCGTGTCAGCGTCGCGCGCGGACGCGGTCCGGGTGCGTGCTCGACGAACGTAGCCAGCAGCTCCTCGACGCCGAAGTTGTTGATCGCCGAGCCGAAGAATACCGGCGTCTGGCGCGCGGCGAGGTAGGCTGCGACGTCGAACTCCGCGGTCGCGCCGCGCACCAGCTCGATCTCCTCGCGCAGCGCTTCGCGCCGGTCGCCGAGCAGCTCGGCGGCGGCGGCGGAGTCGAGGCCGTCGATCACGAAATTGGTGCCGGCGCGACCCTTTTCCGCGGCGGTGTAGACGTAGATCCGGTCCTCGCGCAGGTGGTAGATGCCGCGCAGATCCCGGCCCATGCCGATGGGCCAGGTCACCGGCGCGCACCTGAGGCCCAGCACGCGCTCGATCTCGTCGAGCAGCTCGATCGGCTCGCGGCCCTCGCGGTCGAGCTTGTTGACGAAGGTCATGATCGGCGTGTCGCGCAGCCGGCAGACCTCCATCAGCTTGATCGTGCGCTCCTCGACGCCCTTGGCGCAGTCGATGACCATCAGTGCCGAGTCGACCGCGGTCAGCGTCCGGTAGGTGTCCTCGGAGAAGTCCTCGTGGCCGGGCGTATCCAGCAGGTTCACGATGCGCTCGCGGTACGGGAACTGCATGACCGAGGAGGTCACCGAGATACCGCGCTGCTGCTCGAGGCGCATCCAGTCGGAGGTGGCGTGGCGCGCCGCCTTGCGCCCCTTGACGGTCCCGGCCATCTGGATCGCGCCGCCGAACAGCAGCAGCTTCTCGGTCAGCGTCGTCTTGCCGGCGTCCGGGTGCGAGATGATCGCGAAGGTGCGGCGCCGGCCAATTTCGGCGCCGAGGGTCGACTCGTTCATGGGGATCCGCGGCCTCGGGGGGCCGCAATGGTAGCCGGTCAGCCGTCGCGCCGCACGGCGCCGGCCTGGCGGGCGCGCGCCTCGCCCCACACGTCCAGGTCGAGGCGATAGACGAGCGCGTCCTCGCGCCCGCCGACCGCCTGGTAGTAGCCGCGGCGCAGCCCCACCGGCGCGAAGCCGAGCGACTCGTACAGCAGGATCGCCGGTCGATTGGACGGGCGCACCTCGAGGAACACCCATCCCTGGCCGGCGGCGCGCGCCTCGTCGAGGAGCCAGGCCATCAGGCGCCGGCCGACGCCCTGGCCGCGCAGGTCGGCGCGCACGCAGACGTTGAGGATGTGCGCCTCGCCCGCGCCCATCGACATGATGCCGTAGCCGCCGAGCCCGTCGGGGACCTCCAGCACGCGGCAGGTGTAGCCGACGCGCAGGCAGTCGCGAAAGATGCCGACGCTCCAGGGGAACATGTAGGCGGCGTTCTCGAGGCCGGCGACCTCCGCGAGGTCGGCTTCGGCCATGCGGCGGTGCGTGACGCGCACCGCCGGGACCTCGCTACGCGCCGTGGCCACGCGCCACCTCCATCGCGAGCTTGAGATCCGACCAGCTCTTGCGCTTCTCGCCGGGCGAGCGCAGCAGATAGGCGGGATGGTAGGTCACCACGACCGGGATGCCGAAGGGCTCGAGCCGGTGGCGGCGGCCGCGCAGCTGCCCGATCGGAGTGTCGACGCCGAGCAGGTTCTGCGCCGCGATCCGGCCAACGCACAGGATCAGGTCCGGCGCGATCAGCTCGATCTGGCGGTGGAGGTACGGCAGGCAGCAGCGGACCTCCTCCGGCTGCGGATCCCGGTTCGAGGGCGGCCGGCACTTCAGCACGTTGGCGATGAACACCTGCTCGCGCCCGAAGCCGATCGCGCGCAGCATCGAGTTGAGCAGCTGGCCGGCGCGGCCGACGAACGGCTCGCCCTGGCGGTCCTCCTCCGCGCCGGGTGCCTCGCCGACGACGAGCCAGCGCGCCCTCCGGTCACCGACGCCGAACACGGTGCGGGTGCGCGTGGCGGCGAGACCGCAGCGCGTACAGCCAGCCACCGCCGCCTCGAGCGCCGGCCAGTCGAGGCTTCCGGCGGGGGCCTGCGCGGCGTCCGCTGGCGGGCCCGCTGCCACCGCTGCGGGTGCCGCGCGCGCGACGAAGCGGTCGATGCCGATCGTGCCGAGGACCGCGGCCCGGCGCGCATCCATCAGGAACGGCCCGCGCCGGGCGGTGGCCGCCGCCTCAGCTTGCGCCAGGCGGCGGTACAGGGCGCGGTCAGGGCGAACGTGCCAAACAGCGCCAGCAGCACGACTGGCGGATTGAACGAGATCACGACGTACACCAGCGGGATCAGGATCGCGTACGTGAACCGGACCCGGCCCGTGAGCTTCACGCCCTTGAAGCTCGTGTAGTAGAAGCGGCTCACCATCAGCGCGCCCGCGGCCGCGGTGACCACGAAGGCGAGTACCAGGCCGTAGGGGCCGCCGATGCCGTAGCGGTGCGCGGTGCCGATGAAGGCCGCGACCACGGCCGCTGCACCCGGAGACGGCAGGCCCTCGAAGTAGCGCTTGTCGACCGAGGCGGTCCGGGTGTTGAAGCGCGCCAGCCGGAAGGCGGTCGCGACGGCGTAGAAGAACGTCACCAGCCAGCCCATCCGGCCCCACGCCGCGTTGTACTCCGCGAGCCGCGCGACGCCCCACTGGTAGACGATGATCGCCGGCCCGAGCCCGAACGCCACGAGGTCCGACAGGCTGTCGTACTCCTTGCCGAACTGGGTCTCGGTGTGGGTCCAGCGCGCGACGCGCCCATCGAGCCCGTCGAATACCATGGCCGCGAAGATCGCGACCCAAGCGCGGTCGAAATTGCCGTCGATCGCGGCAATGATGCCGTAGAAGCCGGCGAACAGGTTGCCGGTGGTCAGCAGGTTCGGCAGCAGGTAGACCCCGCGGCGCGGCCGCGGCCGGGCCGGCTCGTCATGGGCGGCGTCGAGGTCGGACATGAGGCGGATGATAGGGCCGGCCGCCGCCGCCAACAACCGCGGCGGGCCGCCGGGCAGCGGCCTGATAAACTGCTCCATTGGGCGCGCCCCGCGCGCCCCCACGTCCACCGAGGCCCCCGTTCGCATGCGCCTGTCCGCCTACCCGCTCCAGAACCTCAAGGAATTGCCTGCCGAAGCCGAGGTGGTCAGCCACCAGCTCATGCTGCGTGCCGGCCTGATCCGCCGCCTGTCGGCGGGCCTGTACACCTGGCTGCCGATGGGCCTGCGCGTGCTGCGCAAGGTCGAGCGGATCATCCGCGAGGAGATGGACCGCGCCGGCGCGCTCGAGGTGCTGATGCCGACCGTCCAGCCGGCGGAACTGTGGCAGGAATCCGGCCGCTGGGACCAGTTCGGGCCGGAGTTGCTGCGGCTCAAGGACCGTCACGAGCGGCCCTTCGTCTACGGCCCGACCCACGAGGAGGTCATTACCGACATCGCGCGGCGCGAGCTCAAGAGCTACCGCCAGCTGCCGGTGAACTTCTACCAGATCCAGCTCAAGTTCCGCGACGAGATCCGGCCGCGCTTCGGCGTCATGCGCGCGCGCGAGTTCATCATGAAGGACGCCTACAGCTTCCACATCGACGACGCCTCGCTCGACGAGGGCTACCGGCTCATGTACGAGGCCTACACGCGGATCTTCACGCGCATGGGCCTGCGCTTCCGCGCCGTGCTCGCCGACCCGGGCGCGATCGGCGGCACCGGCTCGCAGGAGTTCCACGTGCTCGCCTCCTCCGGCGAGGACGCCATCGCGTTCTCGGACGGCGACGACTACGCCGCCAACATCGAGAAGGCTGAGGCGGTGCCGCCCGCCACGCCGCGCCCGGCCGCGCGCGAGGAGCGGCGCCAGGTGCCGACCCCGCACGTGCGCACGATCGCCGAGCTCGCCGAGCTGCTGAAGGTCCCCGCCGCGCGCTGCCTCAAGACGCTGATCGTCGACGGCGCCGACGGCGGGCTGGTCGCGCTCGTGATCCGCGGCGACCACGAGCTCAATGCCGTCAAGGCTCAGGGGCTGGCGCAGGTGGCGAGCCCGCTGCGCATGGCGGCGCCCGAGCGCATCGCCCGCGAGCTCGGCGCCGAGATCGGGTTCCTGGGCCCGGTCGGCCTGCGCTGCCCGATCATCGCCGACCACTCCGCGCTCGCGCTGGCGGACTTCGTCTGCGGCGCCAACGCACCCGATGCCCACCTGACCGGCGTGAACTGGGGCCGCGACCTGCCCGAGCCCGCCGCCGCGGACCTGCGCAACGTCGTCGAAGGCGACGCGAGCCCGACGGGCCGCGGGCGGCTGTCGATCGCGCGCGGCATCGAGGTCGGCCACGTCTTCAAGCTCGGCCGCAAGTACAGCGAGGCGCTCGGCGCCACCGTGCTCGACGAGCAGGGTCGCGGCGTGCCCATGCTGATGGGCTGCTACGGCATCGGCGTCACGCGGGTCGTGGCCGCCGCGATCGAGCAGAACCACGACGAGCGCGGCATCATCTGGCCGGAGCCGATCGCGCCGTTCGACGTCGTGGTCGTGCCGATCAACTTCCAGAAATCTGCGCGGGTGCGCGAGGCCAGCGAGCGGCTGTATGCGGAGCTCGGTGCGGCTGGGTTCGAGGTGCTGCTCGACGACCGCGACGCGCGCCCCGGGGTCAAGTTCGCCGACGCCGAGCTGTACGGCATCCCGCACCGCGTGGTGGTCGGTGAGCGCGGGCTGGACGCCGGCAAGCTCGAGTACCGCCACCGCCGCGCGACGGAGAGCGAGGAGTTCGCGCTCGCCGATGCCTGCGCCTTCCTGCAGTCCCGTCGGGCGCGCTAGCGGCTGCCGCCCGCGCCAACGGGCGGCGACGCTGACCGCCGCGGTGCTCCTCACCGCGCTGGCCACGGCGCCGGCGAGCGCCGACCAGCAGCAGGATCCGGAGCTGCGCGCGGTGCTCGAGCAGGCCATCGCGACCACGCGCTGCGACGGCCACGACGACCGCTTCGGCGAGGAAGTGTTCTTCAAGCTGCAGGAGCCGCGGCTGCGACGCATCGTCGCGGACCCGGCGCTGCGCGTCGACATCCTGCGCCACGTCTACTGCGAGTCGCATGCGGTCGTCGCCCGCTACCGCGACCGGGACCGCTTCGAGCTGCGCCTGACGCCGGAACTGGTGCTCGCGGTGATCGACGTCGAGAGCCGCTTCGACCGCTACGCCGTCTCGCGCGCCGGCGCGGTGGGCCTGATGCAGGTGATGCCGTTCTGGCCCAAGCGCCTCGGCGTCGAGAACCGCCTGTTCGGCAGCGTCGACTTCAACGTCCGGCTCGGATGCGAGATCCTCGGCTACTACATGCGCGCCGAGCGCAACGACTACCGGCGGGCGCTCGCGCGCTACAACGGCAGCAGCGGTCGGCGCGAGTACCCCGACCTCGTGCTGACCCGACTGTCGACGCGCTGGCGCGGATAAGCCGGCCTATTTCGGATCGTGCTGGCGGGTGGCGGCGAGCGCGTCGGCCGCGCTCTGGCGCGCCGCGGCCGCCTCGCGCTGCGCTCCGCGATAGTCGCCGGCGCGGATCAGGTCCTCGGCACGCTTGAGGCCGTCGCGCGCCGCCGCGAGCGGCTGCGGCGCGACCGTGGCCGCGCCGGCCGCCTCCGCCGCCCGGATGGTCTGGCGCGTGTCGCTCATGGTCTGCACCGGCGCCGCCGCACAGCCGGCGAACGTCAACACCGCGACCAGGAGCGCACCGAGGCGCGAACGGCAAAACATGCGATCATCGTACCCACAACACTCTCGAGGACGCTAGCAAGCGCCGGAATCCTGCGTCAAGCAAGCGCCGCCGCCACCCGACACGAGTCCCGATGCACACCGTTCTCGTCTTGTATTACTCCCGCAACGGCAGCACCGCCGCGCTCGCGCGCCACGTCTGCCGCGGTGTCGAGAGCGTCGCCGGCGTTACCGCGGTGCTGCGCACCGTGCCCGCCGTCACCACGGTAATTGACGCTCCGGCCGCGCCGGTGCCGCCGAGCGGTCCCCCGTACGCGAGCCACGACGACCTGGCGCGCTGCGACGGCCTGGTGCTCGGCAGCCCGACGCGTTTTGGCAACATGGCGGCGCCGCTCAAGTACTTCCTCGACGGCACGAGCGCCGGCTGGGCCAGCGGCGCGCTGGTCGGCAAGCCCGCCGGCGTGTTCACCTCGACGAGCACGCTGCACGGCGGCCACGAGTCGACGCTGCTGTCGATGATGCTGCCGCTGCTCCACCACGGCATGCTGCTGTGTGGCCTGCCGTTCACCGAACCCGCGGTCGGGCGCACGCAGCGCGGCGGCAGCCCGTACGGCGCCGGCACGATCGGCGGCGGCGAGGGCGGGCTCACGGAGGACGAGCGCACGCTGGCCCAGCTCCTCGGCCGGCGCGTCGCGGAGATCGCGGCGCGGCTCGCGCCGCGCGCGGCGAGCTGACGGAACCGCCGCGCGCCGCTCAGTCGCCGGCGAGCTGCAGCACCGAACGTGCGAACGGGACGGTGAGCCGCCGCTGCTGCGAGAGCGCCGCGGCGTCGAGCCGGTCGAGCGCCTCGCACAGCGTACCCAGGTCGCGCGGCAGCCGGCGCTGCAGGTACTGCAGGATGTCGTCGGGCAGCTCGAGGCCGAGCGCCTGCGCGCGCGCCACGAGCGCCCGCCCCTGCTGGGCCTCGTCGAGCGGCCGCAGCTGCCAGACGATGCCCGCCAACAGACGCGAGCGCAGGTCGGCAAGGGCGATCGGCACGGCCGCCGGCGCCGCACCGGCACTGACGACGAGGCTGCCACCGCGCTCGGCGAGCTCGTTGTGGAGCCCGAACAGCGCGCGCTCCCAGGCGGCGTCGCCGGCAACGCGCTCGACATCGTCGAGGCACACGAGATCCAGCTGTTCGAGACCGGCGACGATCTCGGCCGACGGCCAGCGCTCGGCGAGTGGCAGGTAGCCGCTGCGCCGGCCGAGCGCGCCGGCACGTGCGCAGGCGGCCTGCAGCAGGTGCGTGCGGCCGGCGCCGGGCGGGCCGTGCAGCCACAGTACCGGCAGCCCGGGCGTCGCCGCCCGCCGCTCGAGCTCCGCCACGAGCGGGGCGTTGGCGCCGGCCTGGAAGCTCGCGAAGGTCGAGGCGGCCCGCAGGCGGACGCCGAGCGGCAGCTGCTCCATCAGGCCGCCGCGCGCACGCCGCGGCTCTCGCGGATCGCCGCTCGCGCGTAGGTCATCACGTAGTCGATGCCACTGACCACCGTCGTGACGAACACCGCGGCGCCCAACGCCGTCACCAGCGGGTGCGGCACGGCACTCCAGGCGCAGGCGGCGATGACCGCGAGCACGAACGACAGCTGCAGCAGCGTGTTCAGCTTGCTGATGGTCGTCGGGTGTCCCTCGACGTAGCCGATCAGCATCCGGTAGGCGATGGCGCCGCCGACGATGACGATGTCGCGCACGACGACCGCCGCCCCGAGCCAGAGCGGCACCAGGTGCAGCCATACGAGCGTCAGGAACACCGTGACGAGCAGCAGCTTGTCGGCGATCGGGTCGAGGATCTTGCCCAGCCGCGAGGTCCAGCCGAAGTGCTTGGCGAGCCAGCCGTCGAGCCCGTCTGAGACCGCGGCCACGCCGAAGATCAGCAGCGTCAGCTCATAGCGCCCGGCGACGAGTGCCAACGCGCTCGGCGCCACCAGCAGGATGCGCACCACGCAGATCGCATTGGGAATCCAGGAGAGTCTCACGGCCTGAGCACGAGCTGCAGCGCCCCGCCCGGGGGCGCCGCATCGTCCGGCGCGAACCGGCCCGAATCGCGCGCGGCGCGGCGCAGGGTCTCCGCGTCGCCGTCGAACGCCACTCTAAAGCGCAGCGACTCGCCGCTCGCCTCCTCCAGAACCACGCCGCGCACGCCCGGCAGGCCGGCGAGCGCGCCGCTCGCCGCCGCGTAGCCGGCGAGGTCACGCACCCCGCGCACGACCGCGTCCACCTGGCCGCCGTGCGGTCCGGCACTCGCGAACTGGGCGCCGAACCGGTCGGCGAGCGCCTGCACACCCTCCTCGCCGCCGCCGCTCGCGCTGCCGTCGCCGGCCGGGCCGCTCCAGCTCCAGGCGATGGCGGCCGCACCGACGCGACCGAGCAGCACGGCGTCGGCGCCGAACTGCCGTGCCAGATCGCGCAGCGGCTCGAGGCGCCCGGCGACCGCATCCTCGGCGCGCGCCTGCTCGAGGGCCGGCGGCAGGCCGGTCGGCCAGGCGATCGGCAGCCCGCGCAGCTGCGCGGCGGTCGATACCGCCCGGCGCAGGTCCGGCTCGCTCGCGGTCGCGAGCGTGCGCGCGCTACCCGTGCGGGCGCTGACGAGCACGACCAGCGTCAGCGGCCGCTCGCGCGACCACAGGCGCTGACCGGCCTGCAGCAGCGCGGCGTCGAGCGCGTCCGCGTCGAAGGCCACGGCCATCTGATTGCCGCCGGCGGACCGGAAGGTCCGCACGAAACGCCGCGCGTCGGCATACAGCGCGGCCAGCGTCGGGTCGGTCGCCGCCGCCCGCCGGCCGGTGAGCCGCACCACGACCTGTCGGAGCGCCTCGCTGGCCGCCGCAGCGCGCCCGGCGTCGCTGGCCTCGCCGGCCGCCACGGCCTCGTACAGCCCGTCGACGACCGCCGCCCGCACAGGCGCCGCAGCCGCCGCCAGCAGGGCCGCGAGCAGGAGGGTGGCGAGACGGTGCAGCGGGCGCATATTCGTTCCTGGGAGGGCGGCGCGCGCTGCTACGTCCGGCGGCGGCGCGGGCCGCCATGTAAAATAGCACAGCCTCCCTCCCCCGCCGCGGCCCCGCCCTATGTCCAATTCGCGACCCACCGTGACCTACCGCGACGCCGGAGTCGACATCGACGCGGGCGACGAACTGGTCGAGCGCATCAAGCCCCACGTCCGGCGCACCATGCGGCCGGAGGTCATCGGCGGGCTCGGCGGCTTCGGCGCGCTGGTGCGCGTGCCGCTGGAACGCTACCGCCGGCCGGTGCTGGTCTCCGGCACGGACGGCGTCGGCACCAAGCTGCGGCTCGCGATCGACACCGGGCGCCACGACACGATCGGCATCGACCTCGTCGCCATGTGCGTCAACGACGTCGTGGTGCAGGGGGCCGAGCCGTTGTTCTTCCTCGACTACTACGCGACCGGCAAGCTCGACGTCGCGGTCGGCGAGCGCATCGTCGCCGGCATCGTCGAGGGCTGCGTCCAGGCGGGCTGCGCCCTGGTCGGGGGCGAGACGGCGGAAATGCCGGGCATGTACCACGGCGCCGACTACGACCTCGCCGGCTTCTGCGTCGGCATCGCCGAGGAGGACCGGCTGATCGACGGCAGCGGCACGCGCGCCGGCGACGTGATCATCGGGCTCGCCTCCTCCGGACCGCACTCGAACGGCTACTCGCTGATCCGCAAGCTGCTCGCGGTCGGCGGCGCCACGCCCGCGACCGAGGTCGAGGGTCGGCGCCTGTACGACCTGCTGCTCGCGCCGACGCGCATCTACGTCAAGCCGCTGCTCGCGCTGCTGGCCGAGGTGCCGGTGCGCGGGTTCGCGCACATCACCGGCGGCGGTCTGCTGGACAACATCCCGCGGGTCGTGCCCGACGGGCTCGAGGTGCGCCTCGACCGGCGCGCGTGGCGCCGGCCGGCCGTGTTCGAGTGGCTGCGGGCGGTGGGCAACCTCGACGAGACCGAGATGCACCGGACGTTCAACTGCGGCATCGGCATGACGGTGTGCGTGCCGCCGGCGAGCGTGGACGCGGCGCTCGCCCGCCTCGCGGCGCTCGGCGAGACGGCCACGGTCATCGGCGAGGTGCGCGCGGGCACGAGCGGTGTCGTCCTCGAGGGCTGACGCGGCCGGCCGCCTGCCGGTCGTCGTGCTGCTGTCGGGCTCCGGCAGCAACTTCGCCGCCATCGCCGCCGCGGCGCGCGACGGGTCGCTGCCGATCGAGGTCCGGGCGGCCGTTTCCGACCGGCCCGCCGCCTACGGGCTCGAGCGGGCTCGGGCGCTCGGCATCCCGGCCGAGGCGGTGCCGGTGCGCGACTTCCCCGACCGGGCGGCCCACGACACCGCGCTGGCGGCCCGCATCGACGCCTACGCACCCGCGCTCGTCGTCTGCGCCGGCTACATGCGCATCTTCACGCCCGCGTTCGTGGCCCGCTACGCGGACCGGATGCTCAACATCCATCCGTCGCTGCTACCCGCATACCGCGGCCTCGACACCCACCGGCGCGCGCTCGCCGATGGCGCCCGCTGGCACGGCTGCTCGGTGCACTTCGTCAGCGACGAGCTCGACGGCGGCCCGCTGGTCGCGCAGGCGCCGGTCCCGGTGCTGCCGTCCGACACCGAGGCGACGCTTTCAGCGCGCGTTCATCGTGCCGAGCACAGGCTGTACCCGATGGTGATTGGCTGGTTTGCGCGCGGACGGCTGCGCTGCCAGGGTGGGCGTGCGGCCCTCGACGGCGTGCCACTGTCCGGGCCGGTGCGGGTAGAGGGGCTGTATGGCGAAGTCTAAGCGTACGGTCCGGGCGCCGGCGGCGGCACGCGCGCTCGCCGCGGCATGGCTCGCACTCGCGGGCAGCGCGGCTGCGGCGGATGCGCTGCGCCCACACGAGGTCGTCTACCAGTTCCTGTTCAAGGGCGTGAGCGGCGGGGAGCTCGAGCTTCGGCTGCGGCCCGACAACCGACCGGACACGTGGATCTACGAGACCTTCGCGCACCCGAACTTCCTCGCCAGCTTCTTCGTCAGCGGCGACTCCGTCGAGCGCGGCTGGTTCAGGGTCACCGCGACCGGGGTCGAACCAGAGCGCTACCTGCTGACCGACGGCTCGTCGAAGAAGGACAACGGCAGCGACCTGACCTACGACTGGGCGCGTGGACGCATCACGGGCGAGGCGCGCGGCGAGCCGCTGGACCTGCCGCTCGAGCCGGGCACGCAGGACGTCATGTCGATCCGGGCCGCCGTGATGGTCGACCTGCTCGCCGGGCGCGAGCCGCACGAGTACGCCATGCTCGACGGCCGCGAGCTCAAGCACTACGTGTACAGCCGCATCGGCAATGCACGCCTCAAGACCGACATCGGCGAATACGACACCGTGATCTACGAGAGCGACCGCAAGGGGTCGGACGGCCGCGGCCGCGTCTGGCGCTACTGGTACGCTCCGGCGCTGAGCTGGCTGCCGCTGCGAGCCGAGCAGCGCGAGGACGGCAAGGCGCGCATGACGCTGGCGATCCGCTCGCTGCGCTGGCGCGACGTGGACGCCGGCGCCACCGCAGGTCCGGCGCCGCGCTAGACCTCAGGTCTTAGGCAGCGTGACGCCGCGCTGGCCCATGTACTTGCCGCCGCGGTCCTTGTAGGAAGTCGAGCAGACTTCGTCGGACTCGAAGAAGAGCATCTGCGCGACGCCCTCGTTGGCGTAGATCTTCGCCGGCAGCGTCGTCGTGTTCGAGAACTCGAGCGTGACGTGCCCCTCCCACTCGGGTTCCAAGGGCGTTACGTTCACTATCACGCCGCAACGCGCGTACGTGCTTTTTCCGAGCGTCACCACGAGGACGTTACGCGGAATGCGGAACAATTCAACGGTCCGCGCAAGTGCGAACGAGTTGGGTGGAATGATGCAGACGTCAGCCTGCACG
>JAFEDP010000489.1 GCA_018241545.1 Pseudomonadota bacterium | reverse complement strand
CGCCGTGGCACTCGAGCTCGAGCGCGAAGCCGCCGTGGCGCGCGACCTGCTCGAGCATGTGGTCGAAGAAGCCGATGCCGGTGCGGATCGCGACCGGGCCCTCGGCGTCGAGGTCGACGCGCACGTGGATCCGGGTCTCGCGCGTCGCGCGCTCGACGGTCGCCTCGCGGTGACGGGCGGTCAGGGCGGCAGCGAGCGCCGGCCAGGCGCGCGCGGGGCCGCCGTCGCGCGCGATCGCGAGCCCGGCGATGCCGAGGTTGGCGGCGAGCTCGAGGTCGGTGGCGCGATCGCCGATCACCGCCGAGCGCGCCGGGTCCATCGGTGCCGCCGCGAGGTAGTCGTCGACCAGCCGGGTGCGGGGCTTGCGGCAGTCGCAGCCGTCGGCCGGGAAGTGCGGGCAGATCAGCACCGCGTCGAAGCGGATGCCCTGCGAGGCGAAGAGCTCGAGGATGAAGTCGTGCGACTCGCGAAACGCCGCCTCCGGCAGGCTCGGCGTGCCGAGCCCGTCCTGGTTCGTGACCATCACCAGCCGGTAGCCGGCCGCCTGCAGCGCGAGCAGCGCCGGGATCACCCCGGGCATCAGCCGCACCTTGTCGAGCCGGTCGACCTGCTGGTCGGCGGGCTCCTCGACCAGGGTGCCGTCGCGGTCGATGAAGAGCGTCGGGGTCATGGCGTGGCGAGCCCCTCGAGCAGGCGGTCGTTCTGTTCCGGGGTCCCGACCGTGATGCGCAGCGCCCCCGCCGTCAGCGGCTGGGCGCTGAAGTCGCGCAGCAGGAAGCCGGCGCGGCGCGCGCGCGCGAGCGCCGCCGCGGCGTCGCTGCACTCGACCAGCAGGAAGTTGGCCTCGCTCGGCCACACGTGGCGCACGAGCGGCAGCGTCGCGAGCGCGGCCGCGAGCCGCGCGCGCTCGGCGCAGAGCTCGGCGATGCGGGCGCGGGCACGCGCGAGCGGCGCGGGCTCGAGCGCGGCCAGCACCGCTTCGCTGGTCGGCGTCGGCATGGAGTAGGGCGGGATCACGCGCCGCAGCAGCTCGACGACCGGGGTGTCGGCGATCACCGCGCCGACGCGCGCGCCGGCGAGCGCGTAGGCCTTGGAGAGCGTGCGCAGCACCACCAGGTTCGGCAGCCGGTCGATCAGCGGCGCGAGGCTCGGCGCCGCCGAGAACTCCGCGTAGGCCTCGTCGACGACGAGCAGCGCCTGCTCGGCGAGCCGCGCGGCGAGGCGCTCGATCGCCGCCGCCTCGATCGCGTTGCCGGTCGGGTTGTTGGGGGTGCAGACGTACACCAGCTTGACCGCCGGCGTCAGCGCCGCGTGGAGCGCCGCCTCGTCGAGCGCGTAGCCGCGCGCGCGCGCGAGCGGCACCTCCACGAGCGCCGCGCCCTGCAGCCGGGTCGCGAGCGCGTACATGCCGAAGGTCGGCGGGCAGACGAGCGCCGCGTCGCGGTACGGCGTCAGGAACGCGCGCGACAGGAGGTCGATGCCCTCGTCCGAGCCGCGCCCGGCGATCAGGCGCTCGGGGGCGACGCCGTACAGGGCCGCGAGGCGCGCCTCCACCGCGCGCGGCTGCGGCTCCGGATAGCGGTTGAGGCCGGCCAGCGACTGGTCGCCGACGTAGCGCCACGGGTTCTCGTTGGCGTGCAGGCGCTCGAGCGCCGGGTCCCAGTGCGCGTGCGCGTAGGGCGCGAGCGCGGCGATCTCCGGGCGGGCGAGGCGCAGCGCGAGGCTCATGGCGCGCGCAGCGCGGCCAGCCGCACCGCCACCGCCTGGGCGTGCGCGTCCAGGCCCTCGAGGCCGGCGAGCGTCTCGGCGACCGGACCCAAGTCGGCGAGCCCCGCGGGCGTCAGCTCCTGCACGGTGATCCGGCGCACGAAGTCGCCGAGCGACAGCCCCGAGAACGCGCGCGCGTAGCCGTAGGTCGGCAGCACGTGGTTGGTGCCGCTGCAGTAGTCGCCGATCGACTCCGGCGACCAGTGGCCGAGGAACACCGAGCCCGCCGCCGTGACGCGCGCGAGCCACTCGCGCGGCGCGGCGATCTCGAGGATCAGGTGCTCGGGGGCGTAGGCGTTGCTGACCGCGAAGGCGGTGGCGAGGTCCGCCACGACGATCGCGCGGCTCGCGGCCAGCGACTGCGCGGTGATCGCGCGGCGGCTGAGGCGCGCCTGCTGCGCCTCGACCTCGGCGGCGACCGCGGCGGCGAGCGCGGCCGAGGTCGTCACCAGGATCACCTGCGCCGCCGGGTCGTGCTCGGCCTGCGCCAGCAGGTCCGCGGCGACGAACGCCGCCCTCGCGCTCTCGTCGGCGATCACCAGCACCTCGGAGGGGCCGGCCGGCAGGTCGAGCGCCGCGCCCTCGGGGTCGCGCGCCACCAGCAGCTTCGCGGCCGTCACGTAGGCGTTGCCCGGGCCGAAGATCTTGTCGACCTTGGGGATCGTCGCCGTGCCGTAGGCCATAGCCGCGATCGCCT
>JAFEDP010000488.1 GCA_018241545.1 Pseudomonadota bacterium | reverse complement strand
CGGCCATGCTGATCGGCTGATTGAACGGCCGCTCCGGACGGACGAGGTCGATCATGCCGTGGCTCCCGGGGTGGTGCTGAAGCGTACCCTCAGCGCATCGAGGTAGCTGCCCGCACCCTCCCCCATGAACGAATCGAGCGTCTTGCGGGGAATCCCGGCGATGTCGACAGCGAGCAGCAATCCAGGAGTCTCACTGAAATTGGGATCGACGCCGACCGAAAGGAAGCGGGCCCCGAGCCCGTGGTAATGCCGCAGCAGAACCGGTATGTCCTTGCCCTCCGGGTCGACGCTGCGAACGAGAGCCGACAGCGCCCGCAGATCCGTTGAGCCTCCGTCGGCCCGGTACTGGCGCCACTCCGGGTGCGGAATCGTTCGCAGCGCGTGCCGCGCGCGCACATGCGCTGACGATACGATCAAGGCGTCGCAAAGGGCAGCGATCGCCTGGTCGGGGTAGCGGCGGGACAGCGACACCGTTCCGTAGAGCCGCGTGTACTTGGGGTTCTGCAGGAGGTATTGGCCGATGCCGCGCCAGAGCAGGTAGAGCGCATGGAACGAGCGTTGATGCTCGGGGGCGACGAAGGAGCGTCCGAGCTCGAGCGACGCCTGTGATGCGTGAAAGGTGGGATCGAACTCGAACATCTGGTTGAGATAGAGCGCTCCGGGTCCGTCCCGCCGGATGAGCTCGTCTGTTCTTCCGAGGCGGTATGCGCCCACCAGCGAATGCGAGCGGTGGTCCCAGGCAAATAGATGAATGTAGCTGGCGTCGAACCGGTCGCTGTCCCGGGCCATCCCGCTCCCTTCCGCGTGTTCGCGAAAGACCCGCTCGCGCTCTCGCGCGATCTCGGGGAGGAGCGCTGGAATCTGGAGCGCGTTTGCCCAATGGACCGTGAAATGCTTGAACGTGACGAGCGTCTGTAATTTCGGAAGCTCCGCGATCTCGCGCTCCAGTACGCCCGGCGCGGTTGCGGCGGCCACCGACTCGCGGATCTGCGTGGTCGGTGCCGGGCGTGCCGAATCGATCGTCCCCACCAGGTAGGCGCCGAGGCGCGCCAGCCCGGTCGCGGCTGCGTCGTCGAGATCGCGCAGGTCGCCTGCATTCATGCCTCGTCCGATCGAGCAACGCACCGTGCGCCCGCGGAGTGCCAACAGCTCGCGGGCGAGCAGCGCCATGCGGCCTCGCTCCCACACCCGGCCGACCAGGTTGAAAAACCTGCGGTTGCCCCCGTGGAAGTGCGCGGGAACGACAGTTGCGCCAGTGGATTTCGCCAGATGCCCGACGAGCCGGTTCCAGGGCGCGTCTGCATACCGTCCATCCTCCGCATGGCGGATCGAGACCTTCCCGGCAGGGAACATGACGAGAACGCCCCCGCTCTGGAGGTGCCCCTGGCAGCGACGGATCGAGCGCCCGTTAGCATGACTGACCGCGAGCGGCTGCGTTCCGATCAGGGCCGGTCGAAGCTCCGCGAATACGCCGAGCATGGAGTTCGCAAGGAATCGGACATCTGTTCTGATCGTCCGCAACCAGCGGGCGAGAACGAGCGCCTCGACGGCGCCATACGGATGATTGCTGACGACGATCACGGGACCGCTCGCGGGGAAGGCCGCTGCCGGGCGAGGCGCGTCCACATGCGCTTCGATGCCGAGGATCTGGAGCGCCTCGCTCGCGAACTCGAGCGGCGGAAGTCCCCGTGCATGGCAAGTGCGGTATCTCCGGTCGATTGCCGCAGCGCCAATCAAGCGATCGATGGCTGGGGCGGCCAGCCGCAGCCAGGCCGGGACGGGGTGGTCCGGATTGCCTGCGCGGGCAACCGAGATGAGTGATTCATCCGCGGCCGACGCTCGGGTCAGCCTCCGGAGGGTTCGGGAACTCGTCGCCATAGGCCAGCCTCGAGGCAGCGCCGTAATACCGGACGGGACCCCGCTGGAGTCAGAGTTATTACGCCGGGGCTCGATCCGGGGGAGGTGATATGTCCGGCGCCGGCATTCCGACCTGAGCCAAATCCGCCCACCGGAGCCTCCGGTAGTCGAATTCGGCCTCGAGCGCCGGCTTCACGATCCCGAAATACGGCGACAGGTCGAAGTCGCGCGGCGCGAACAGGCTGTGGTGCCGGATGTGAAGGAGTTCCTCGACGCATGCGTCGCATTCGCCGGTCCGCACGGTGGCGAGATCCGGGAGGATCGGATATCGGACGGACTGGAACGCCTCGGCAATCATCGTCGAGCAGATGGCCCGCGTCGGGTCACCACTGCCGAGGGCGAGCATCCGCCGGCGCCACTGGGTTGGCACCGGCGGCGTGCGGATGAGATAGCGGGCGAGGTCGACGACGTTCTTGAGATCGTACGAATGGCCAAGACGACCTCGCGCAACCTGCAGCACCCGGTCTCGATCGTCCTCAGTGAGTCCCAGCGGACGGCAGATCCGGGTGCGCAGATTCGCGTACTTGCGAAGTGGCACCAGGATCACCC
>JAFEDP010000487.1 GCA_018241545.1 Pseudomonadota bacterium | reverse complement strand
GACTCGATGCGACCGAACACGTCCTCGAGCACCGCCGGCTCCGGCAGCAGCGTCACGCGAAAGTGCGTGTTGTAGGGCGCGTTGAAGCTCACCCCCGGCGCGACCAGCACGTGCTTGTGCTCCAGCAGGTCGAGCGCGAAGGCCTGGTCATCGAAGCCCGGCACCGCGCCCGCGCGCACGCCGATGAAGGCGTACATCGAGCCCGCCGGCGCCACCACCTCGAGGAAGCGGCTCCGGGCGACCGCCGCGAGGATCGCGCGCCGCGACTCGTACAGCCGCCCGCCCGGGCGGGTCAGGTCGCGGATCGACTGGTAGCCGCCGAGCGCGGTCTGCACCGCCCACTGGCCCGGCACGTTGCTGCACAGGCGCAGCGAGCTCAGCAGCTCGAGCCCGCGCAGGTAGTCCTGCGCGCCCTCGCGCTCGCCGCTGAACACCGCCCAGCCGACGCGGTAGCCGCAGGCGCGGTAGATCTTCGACAGTCCCGAGAGCGTGCAGCACAGCGTGCCGTGCACCAGCGTCGCCATCGGCACGTACTCGGCGCCGTCGTAGGTCATCTGGTCGTAGATCTCGTCGGCCAGCACCACCAGCCGGTGGCGCTCGGCGAGCGCGGCGAGGCGCTCGAGCACGGCGCGCGAGTACACCGCGCCCGTCGGGTTGTTGGGGTTGATGACCACGAGCGCGCGCGTGCGCCGCGTCACCAGGCGCTCGATCTCATCCGGGTCCGGCATCCAGCCGTTCGCCGCGCGGCACGGGTAGTGCACCGCGCGGCCGCGGTTGAGCGTGGTGGCCGCGGTCCACAGCGGGTAGTCCGGGCTCGGCACCAGCACCTCGTCGCCGTCCTCGAGCAGCGCCCGCAGCACGAGGTCGATGAGCTCGGACACGCCGTTGCCGATGAACACGTCCTCGACGGTCACGTCCCTGAGGCCGCGCTCCTGCTGCTGCATCACCACGGCCTCGCGCGCCGGGAAGATGCCCTTCTGGTGCACGTAGCCCTCGGCCGAGCGCAGGTTCTCGATCATCGCGAGGCGCATCGTCTCCGGCGTGCGGAAGCCGAACGCGCCGGGGTTGCCGATGTTGAGCGAGACGATGTCGTAGCCGAGCCGCTCCATCTCGTGGGCGCGCCGCGCGAGGCGCCCGCGGATCTCGTAGCGGACCGAGGCCAGCGCGCTGCTCGGGCGGATGGTCGGGGCGGTCATGGGCCGAGGATAGCGCAGCACCGCCCGCCGCGCAGGTGGCTAGGTCGCGATCGCCCCGCTCGCCCGCAGCGCCTCGATCTCCCCCGCCCCGAGGCCGAGCTCGGCGCCGAGCACCTCGGCGGTGTGCTCGCCGAGCAGCGGCGGCGCGCGCCCGTACTCGATGGCGCTACGCGAGTAGCGGATCGGGTTCCTCACCTGCGGCACGCTGCCGGCGAGCGGGTGCGGCAGGTCGAGCCGCAGCTCCCGGTGGCGCACCTGCGGCTCGGCGAACACCGCGGCGAGGTCGTTGATCGGCCCGCAGGGCACGGCCGCCCCGGCCAGGCGCTCGATCCAGCCGCGGGTGGTGCGCTCGCGCAAGAGCTCGGCGACGATCGGCACCAGCACCGCGCGGTTCGCGACCCGCGCCGCGTTGGTCGCGAAGCGCGGGTCGGCGGCGAGCTCGGCCCGCCCGGCGAGCGCGGCGAAGGCGGCGAACTGGCGGTCGTTGCCGACCGCGAGCATCAGGTGGCCGTCGGCGGTCGCGAACGCCTGGTACGGCACGATGTTGGGGTGCGCGGTGCCCTGGCGGCGCGGCGCCTGGCCGCTCAGCAGGTAGTTGAGGTTCTGGTTGGCGAGCCAGCCGACCTGCGTGTCGAGGAGCGCGAGGTCGATGTACTGGCCCCGCCCCGAGCGGGTGCGCTCGTACAGGGCCGCGGTGATCGCGCCGACCGCGTACATGCCGGTCATGAGGTCGACGACCGCGACGCCGACCTTCTGCGGGCCGCCGCCGGGCTCGCCGTCCGGCAGGCCCGTGAGGCTCATGAGCCCGCCCATGCCCTGGATCATGGCGTCGTAGCCGGCGCCCTGGGCGTCGGGTCCGTCCTGGCCGAAGGCCGAGATGGAGCAGTACACGAGCCCCGGGTTGGCGGGCGCGAGGTCGGCGTAGGCGAGCCCGTACTTGGCGAGGCCGCCGACCTTGAAGTTCTCGACCAGCACGTCGGCGCGGGCCGCGAGCGCGCGGATCAGTCCCTGCCCGGCGGGGGTCGCGAGGTCGATGGCGAGGGAGTGCTTGCCGCGGTTGGTCGACAGGTAGTAGGCCGACTCGCCGGTGTCGCGCCCGTCGCGGTCCTTGAGCCAGGGCGGGCCCCAGGCGCGCGTGTCGTCGCCCGCGCCGGGCTTCTCGACCTTGTAGACGGTGGCGCCGAGGTCGGCGAGCGCCTGGGTGGCCCAGGGCCCGGCGAGCACGCGGCTCAGGTCCAGCACCTTGATCCCTGCGAGCGGTCCCACGTCATCT
>JAFEDP010000486.1 GCA_018241545.1 Pseudomonadota bacterium | reverse complement strand
CTGTGCCGCGGCATCGAGAACGGCCGCGCGGTCGTGATCGTGCGCGCCGGCGCCGACCCGCAGGGCGTCGCCGAGGTGCGCCGCTACCTCGGCGCGCCGCTCGCGCTCGAGCGCGTCAGCGAGGAGCGCTTCGAGGAGCTGCTGCAGCGCTCCTACGAGAGCGGCAACAACGCCGCCGCCGAGGCCGCCGAGGGGCTCGAGGGCGACACCGACCTCGCGCACCTGGCCGAGGAGCTGCCGGAACCCTCGGACCTGCTGGAGAGCGAGGACGACGCGCCGATCATCAAGCTGATCAACGCCGTGCTGACGCAGGCGGTGCGCGAGAACGCCTCCGACATCCACATCGAGCCGTTCGAGAACCGGCTCGTGATCCGCTTCCGCGTCGACGGCGTGCTGCGCGAGGTGCTGCAGTCGCGCCGGGCGCTGGCACCGATCGTGGTGTCGCGCATCAAGGTCATGTCCAAGCTCGACATCGCCGAGAAGCGCCTGCCGCAGGACGGGCGCATGTCGCTCAGGATCGCCGGCCGCCCGGTCGACGTGCGCGTCTCGACGATCCCCGCCGGCCACGGCGAGCGCGTGGTGCTGCGACTGCTGGACAAGCAGGCCGGCCGGCTCGACCTCGGCCAGCTCGGCATGGACCCGGCGACGCAGCGCACCATGGACGAGCTGATCCAGAAGCCCTACGGCATCATCCTGGTCACCGGGCCCACGGGCTCCGGCAAGACCACGACGCTGTACGCGGCGCTCGAGCGGCTCAACGACGACACGCGCAACATCATGACGGTCGAGGATCCGATCGAGTACTACATCGACGGCATCGGCCAGACCCAGGTCAACACCAAGGTCGAGATGACCTTCGCGCGCGGCCTCAGGGCGATCCTGCGCCAGGACCCGGACGTCGTGATGGTCGGCGAGATCCGCGACATCGAGACGGCCCAGATCGCGGTGCAGGCGAGCCTCACCGGCCACCTGGTGCTCTCGACGCTGCACACCAACACCGCGGTCGGCGCCATCACGCGCCTCCGCGACATGGGCGTCGAGCCGTTCCTGCTGTCCTCGACGCTGCTCGGCGTGCTGGCGCAGCGCCTGGTGCGGGTGCTCGACCCCGCGACCCGCGTGCCCTACCCCGCCAGCGACTACGAGCGCAAGTTCCTCAACCTGCCGGCCGGCGAGCAGGCGACGCTGTACCGCCCGGCCACCGGGGCCGGCAGCGGCTACCGCGGCCGCACCGGCATCTACGAGCTCGCGGTGGTCGACGAGAACATGCGCCAGCTGATCCACGACGGCGCCGGCGAGCTCGAGCTCGAGCGCCACGCGCGCCGCACGACGCCCTCGATCCGCGACGACGGCCGCCACAAGATCCTCTCCGGCGTCACCACGCTCGAGGAGGTGCTGCGCGTCACCCGCGAGGACTGACGCCGGCCCGCCATGCCCGCCTTCGAGTACACGGCCCTCGACGCCGGCGGCCGCGAACGCCGCGGCCTGATCGAGGGCGACACCGCCCGCCAGGTGCGCCAGCTGCTGCGCGAGCAGCAGCTGCTGCCCGTCAGCGTCGCCGAGGTCGAGCGCAGCGAGGCCGGCCGCGGCCGCGGGACGCTGTCGCTGTGGCGGCGCGTGTCGTCCGCGGACCTCGCCCTCCTCACCCGCCAGCTCGCGACGTTGTCGCGCGCCGGGCTGCCGCTCGAGGAAGCGCTGGCGGCGGTCTCGCAGCAGACCGAGAAGCCGCGCGTGGCCGCGATCGTGTCGGGCGTGCGCGCGCGGGTGCTCGAGGGCCGCAGCCTCGCCGACGGCCTCGCGGCGTTCCCGCAGGTGTTCCCCGAAATCTACCGCGCCACGGTCGCCGCCGGCGAGCAGGCCGGGCGGCTCGACGGCGTGCTCGAGCGCCTCGCCGACTACACCGAGAACCGCCAGGCGCTGCAGAGCCGGGTGCGCAACGCGCTCGTCTACCCGGTGCTGCTGTCGGTGGTGTGCTTCGGCATCGTCTCGCTGCTGCTCGGCTACGTGGTGCCCGAGGTCGTCAATGTGTTCCGCACCGCCAAGCAGGAGCTGCCGCTGCTGACGCGGGTACTGATCGCGACCTCCGACGGCTTCCGCCGCTGGTGGTGGCTGCTCGCGATCCTCGGCGGCGGCGCCACCTGGGCGTTCCGCCGCTGGCTGCAGGACCCCGCCGCCCGGCGGCGCTGGCACCGGGCGCTGCTCACGCTTCCGCTGATCGGGCGCGTGGTGCGCGGCGTCAACGCGGCGCGCTTCGCGCGCACGCTCGCGATCCTGTCGGCGAGCGCCGTGCCGGTGCTGGATGCGCTGCGGATCTCGGGCGAGGTCGTCACCAACCTGCCGATGCGCGACGCCGTCGACGACGCCGCGGTCAAGGTGCGCGAGGGCGCGCCGATCGCCCGCTCGCTCGGCACCTCGCGCCTGTTCCCGCCGATGCTGATCCACCTGGTCGCGAGCGGCGAGACCAGCGGCGAGCTCGAGGCGATG
>JAFEDP010000485.1 GCA_018241545.1 Pseudomonadota bacterium | reverse complement strand
GGCCGTGCGCCGGCGCCACGGCCTTCATGCTCGTCGCGCGCGGCGACGGCCGCGAGTACCGCCTGACGCTGCGCACCGAGCCGCGCGTCGACGCGCCGCAGTACCAGGCGCCGTTCCGCCCCGGCGCGGCGTGGGCCGAGCATCGCCTCGCGCTCGCGGCGTTCGAGCCGCGCTTTCGCGGCCGGCCGGTGCCGGGCGCGCCGCCGCTCGAGCCGGCGCGGGTCGCGATCCTCGGGATCCTGATCGGCGCCCGCCAGGCGGGGCCGTTCCGGCTCGAGCTCGCGCGCCTCGAGGCCGTCTAGCCGCGGGCGCGCGCGAGCGGGTTGCGCTGCGGCGCGCCGATGCGCGTCAGCGTGCTGCGGTCGGTGTGGTGGAAGGGCTCGGCCTGGCCGAGGATCCTGAGCACCGTGTCCTCCTCGTAGGACCAGCTGTCGTCGTCGTGGAGCGTCACGACGATGCGGTACTCGAGCGTCGTGAACGCCTGCTCGAGGAACGGCTGCGAGACGATGCCGTTCGCGGTGCTGCCGCGCGTGGCGACGAGCTCGAAGCGGCGCGCGTCGGCGCTCGCACGCCCGCTCGCGAGCACGGTCTGGGCGCGCGGGATCGACACCGTCTGGTAGAGCGCGCCGGTGGCGGGCTCCCACAGCCAGAACCCGACCTGGTCGTGGTAGGCACCGACCTCGCCGGGCTTGGTGACGAACTGGTGGTAGCGCAGCCCGTACAGGAGCTGCGGGCCGTTGGTCTGCGGGTCGATCGGCACGAGGTCGAAGGTCTCGAGGTACGGCTGGCGCTCCGGGCCGTCGGCCTTCGGGTTGACGTCGAGCCCGCGCGTGCCCTGCCAGCGACCGGCGAGGCGCGCGAGCGGGCCGAGGTTCGCGAGCGTGTCGACGTCGACGTCGGCGGGCTCGGTGTAGATGTCGTCGCCGTAGGGGGTCTGGCTCATGGTTAGAACTTATCCAGCGTCTGAACGGTGAGCTGCACCCGGCGCACGCCGGGCGGCGCGTCCAGAGCGTACGACAAGTCGACGTGCAGCACATTGCCGAGCCCCGAGCGGACGTTGCCGAAGCGCAGCCCGAGGCCCACGTCCTTGAGCACGCCGAGCGGCTCGGCGCCGGCGAAGTCGCGGCCGAAGGTGCGGCCGGCGTCGAAGAACACCGCCCCGCCGACGCGCAGCAGCCGCAGCGGGAACCAGTCGGTGAACACGCGGTGCTCGAGCGTCAGGAGCGCGCTCGCGGTGCCGCCCTGGAAGCGCAGCGGGTAGCCCCGCAGTCCCGAGTCGCCGCCGAGCAGCACCTGCTGGTCGGGGTCGAGGCGGTGCGTCGCGGTGCCGGTCAGCGCGGCATAGAAGAGCTGGTGCTCGGTCAGCCGGTCGTAGTAGCGCGCCTGCGCCGTCAGCGTCACGTTGCGCGCCGTGCCCTCCTCGACCCGCCCGGCGAGCGCGGTCGACAGGAACAGCTCGCGCTTCGGGCCGAAGTGCCAGGCCTCGAGCCCGTTCAGCTGGCCGAGCCAGGCGCGGCCGCGGCCGCCGAAGGCCGGCGCCGAATAGCCGAGCTCGGCGTACAGCGAGCGGCCGACGTACAGGTCCTCGGTGCGCCCGATCAGGTCGACGTTCTCGGCGGTCTCGTAGCGGTTCTCGACCGCCTGCCAGGCCACCCACGGGTAGGCGAAGCGCCGGTCGTCGGGCAGCGGGTAGGGCGAGGGCGCCGCGCCCGGGACCGGCGTGAACGTCGCCTCCTCGTAGCGCAGCCCGCCGTACCAGCGCTGCGTCCAGTCGCCCACCAGGCCCTGCGACCAGCCGCTGTAGAGCTGGTTCAGCACGTGGTGCTCCTCGACCTGGTCGGCGACGACGCCGCCGGAGTAGCGCGAGAGGCGGCTCGTCGCGTCGGACAGGGCGAGGCCGTAGGCGTTGCGCGTGTCGAGCGAGTAGAACGGCTGGGCGACCGACAGGCCCTTGACCTGGCCGTCGCTGTTGTCGGCGTACTCGAGGCCGAGCTGCCACCAGCTGCCGCGCAGGTTCGGGTCGAAGAAGCTGAACAGCGTCGAGCTGCGGTCGACGTCGTGGCTGCGCGAGACCGACACGGTCGAGCCGAGGCCGAGCAGGTTCTCCTCCTCGATCTCGACGCCCGAGTGGTTGCGCCCGCCGGCGCGCCCGAACGAGGCACTCGGGTTCAGCGTCCACACGTCACGCACGGTCACGGCGACGTCGACGGTGTTGCGCGCCGCGTCGTAGGCGACCGGCACGATCCACGCCTCGCTGAAGTAGCGGCGCGAGCGCAGCACGCGCTCGGTCTCCTCGAGCTTCTGCCGCGACACCGGCGCGCCCGGCGCGAACAGCAGCTGCTGGCGCACCGTCTGCTCGCGGGTCGCGTAGTGCAGGTGGTCGGCGAGCCGGTAGAGCGCCTTGTCCTCGCGCGGATCCGTGAGGTCGAAGATGTTCTGCACGTGCACGTCGACGCGGCCGATGGTCGCGCCGCGCCGCTCGA
>JAFEDP010000484.1 GCA_018241545.1 Pseudomonadota bacterium | reverse complement strand
AGCGTGCGCGCAAGCGGCGCGAGGCCGAGCAGCGCCAGCGCCTCGCGCCGCTGCGCGCGGCCATCGAGCGCGCGGAAGCGGCGCTCGCGGCGCTCGGCGCCGAGCTCGCCGCCGTCGAGGCCCGGCTCGGCGAGCCGGAGCTGCACGTGCCGGGGCGGCGCGCGGAGCTGCTCGAGCTCCTCGAGCGCCAGGGCGCGCTCAGGCGGCGCGTCGGCGAGGCGGAGGAGTCGTGGCTGGCGGCGTCCGAGACGCTCGAGACGGCGCAGCGGGAGGCCGGAGCCTAGGGGCGCCGGGGCTCGCCGCGAAGCGCACCGGCGCGTCCCGGTAGCGCGGCAGCGTCGCCGCTGCCACCTGGCCCATCGTGATGCGGGGACAGTTCATCGGGCCTCCTTCGGCGGGCAGCGGATCGGACGGCATGCCCGGCCCGTGTGGTGAGTCCGCCCGGCGGGCGGACCGGTTCATCCGGGATGTCCAGCATGTGTACACCGGTCCCGGGGGGCTTGTCCAGCCATACCCTGTGCAAGTACTGTACAGCCTGTCCTGGAACCCGAGGCGGTGCGATGTTCACGATCAAGGCGGTGTCGCAGGCGACCGGCGTCAGCATCGAGACCCTGCGCGCGTGGGAGCGGCGCTACCGCGTCGTGGAGCCGCGGCGCGATCCGAACGGGCGCCGCTCGTACGATCCGGCGGACGTGATCCGGCTGCGCAAGCTGCGCGAGGCGACCGAGCGCGGCCACCCCATCTCCAAGCTCGCGCGGGTCTCCGACGAGGAGCTCGCCGGGATCCTGGCCGAGCGCGAGGCCGCCGCGCTCGGCGCCGCGACGCCCGGCTTCGCCGAGCAGATGCTGCTGGCCGCCGAGCACTACCGGCCCGACGACGCCGACCAGGCGATCTCGATGGCGCTCGCGCTGCTGCCGCTGCCGCGGGTGGTCGACGAGGTGCTGGTGCCGGCGCTGCTCGAGGTCGGCGAGCGCTGGCACGCCGGGGCGTTCACGGTGGCGCAGGAGCGCATCGTGTCCAACGCCGCCAAGAAGCAGGTCAGCCTGGTGCTCGACACCTACAACCGCATCGCCACCGGCCCGGTGCTCGTGTTCGCGACGCTGCCGGAGGAGCGGCACGAGCTCGGCATCCTGATGAGCGCGCTGCTCGCGGCCGCGCGCGGCGTGCGCTGCCAGTACCTGGGCCCCGACGTGCCGCCCGGCGACGTCGCGGTGTTCGCCGAGCGCGTCGGCGCGGCGGCGGTGGTGCTGTCGTTCGTGCGCCGCGAGGCGACCGCCGCGCAGGAGGCGCAGCTCGCCGAGCTCCTGCGCCGGCTGCCGCGCGCCATCGGGGTGTGGGTCGGCGGCCAGGGCGCGGCCACGCTCGACCTCGCCGGCCACGGCGAGCGCGTCGCGCTGCTCGGCGACTACCGGAGCCTCGAGCGCGAGCTCGACGCGCTCACCGCACGCGCCCGCTGACGGGCGCACTTGCGCGCGGCGCCCGGGCTCCTATGCTCGGGGCATGAGCCGCGCCCTCTGCTGCGACCGCCCCGGCGCCCCGCTGCGCGCGATCGAGCGCCCGGTGCCGGCGCCCGGCCCGGGCGAGCTGCTGATCGCGGTCGAGGCCTGCGCCGTGTGCCGCACCGACCTGCACGTGGTCGACGGCGACCTGCCCCATCCCGGCCGGCCGGTCGTGCCCGGCCACGAGATCGTCGGCACCGTGCTCGCGGCCGGCGCCGGCGCGAACCACGCGCCCGGCAGCCGGGTCGGCGTGCCGTGGCTCGGCTGGACCTGCGGGCGCTGCGAGTGGTGCACGAGCGGCCGCGAGAACCTGTGCCCGGCGGCGCGCTTCACCGGCTGGCAGATCGACGGCGGCTACGCCGAGCACGTGGTCGCCGACGACCGCTACTGCTTCGCGCTGCCGGCCGGGCTCGACGCGGTGCACGCCGCGCCGCTGCTGTGCGCGGGGCTCATCGGCTGGCGCGCGCTCAAGGCGGCCGGCGCCGCCACCGCGCTCGGCCTGTACGGCTTCGGCGCGGCCGCGCACCTGGTCGCGCAGGTCGCGCGCCACCAGGGCCGGCGCGTGTACGCGTTCGTGCGCCCGGGCGATGCCACCGCCGCGGCCTTCGCGCGCGACCTCGGCTGCGAGTGGGCGGGGCCGAGCGACGCGCCGGCGCCGGTCGCGCTCGACGCCGCGATCCTGTTCGCGCCGGTCGGGGCGCTGGTGCCGGCGGCGCTGCGCGCGGTCAAGCCCGGCGGCACGGTCGTGTGCGCCGGCATCCACATGAGCGACATCCCCTCGTTCCCGTACGCGTGGCTGTGGGGCGAGCGCGTGCTGCGCTCGGTCGCCAACCTGACGCGCGCCGACGCCGCCGAGTTCCTGGCGCTCGCGCCGACGCTCGGGCTCAGGATCGAGGTCGAGACGCACCCGCTCGCCGCGGCCGAGGCGACGCTCGCGCGGCTGCGCGCGGGCCAGGTCAGCGGTGCCGCGGTGCTGGTGCCGTAGCG
>JAFEDP010000483.1 GCA_018241545.1 Pseudomonadota bacterium | reverse complement strand
TCCGGCCCATCCATTCCGGGCCATGCGAGGACAATCAGCCACTTCGGGCGAGGTTCTCGGTGCAAGTGCGTTGTTTGACATAAGGTCTTCACTGAAATGCAGCAGACGAACTACAGGGAATACCCTATGATCCGCCTCCCCCGTGACGGCCAGGGACGCGGCCGGATCGTCTGCATCGAGGACATGGATTGCATGAAGCAGCTCGACGCCCTGACTGAGTTCGCGACGCTGACCCTCGACACTCAGGCCGCCAACGACGCGGCACGCCCCGCTGGCCTCGCCGCCGCCATCGAGCCCGCCCCCCAGCCCGCCGGCTGGGACCCGTTCGAGGTGTGGCGCACGCGCGTACGTGATGCGCGTCGTGACGCCGAGGGCCCGACCGGCGCCTGATACGGCCGCGCCGTGAATCCGTGCGCCGCTGCGCAGTTCCGGGCGCGGCCGGCGGTGTCTACTGCCCGTCAGGCGAGGCACGCGAGGTGGGCCGCGACGACGCGGCGTGGGCGTTGAACCCGGACGAGACCCAGCAGTTGCTGATCGACGAGTCCGCGGCGGCGCGCCAGCTGCGGGCCGGGTTCCCGTGGCTGCGCTTCGAGGACGACCTCGAGCGCGAGTTCCGCCGCGAGCAGTCGCGCTCGCGCCTGCCGCAGATCCGCCGCAACCTGTACCTCGCCTCGGCGCTCGTGGCCGTCTTCGGGCTCCTGAACGCGCTGATGCTGGCCGAGGCCGCGCGGCTCGCGGCGGGCGCGCTGCTGTTCGGGCTGCTGCTGCCGGTGCTCGCCACCGCGATCGGCGTCACCTACCTCGGCAACGCGCACCGCGTCTACCCGCGGCTCGCGCCGCTGATCGCGCCGATCTCCGGGATCGCGCTGATCGCGGTCGAGGTGCGCGCCGCGCAGGCGGGCGCGCAGGGCGTGTTCGTCAGCGTCGTGCTCGCCTCGGTCTACGTCTACTACCTGTTCGGGCTGCTGTTCTACCAGGCGCTGCGCGCCAACCTGATCATCTGGTGCGCCTACCTCGGCTTCGCGGTCGTCGGCGCGCTGCCCGAGGCGCAGGTGTTCTACAACGCCGTGGTGCTGGCGCTCGCCAACGTCATCGGCGCGACCGTCGCCTACACCTTCGAGGTCGAGATCCGCCAGCACTTCCTCGAGCAGCGCATGCTGGCCGAGACCGCGGCGCGCGACGGCCTGACCGGGCTCTACAACCGCCGGCGCTTCGACGAGCACCTGCTGACCGCCTGGCAGATGGCGCAGCGCGAGGGCGTGGCGCTCGCGCTGCTGCTGGTCGACATCGACTTCTTCAAGCGCTTCAACGACCAGCACGGGCACCAGGCGGGCGACGAGTGCATGAAGCGCGTCGCGGCGGCGCTGCGGCGCTCGGCGCGCCGGCCGCTCGACTTCGTCGCGCGCTACGGCGGCGAGGAGTTCGCGGTGATCCTCTACGACCCGTCGCGCCAGTACCTCGCCGACACCGCCCACCGCATCCACCAGAACATCGCCGCGCTCGAGATCATGCACGGCGACTCGGCCGCCGCCGCCCACGTCACGGTCAGCATCGGCGTCGCCTACGTCGCGCCGAGCGCGGAGCGCAGCACGCAGGGCTTCGTGCAGCTGGCCGACGAGGCGCTGTACGAGGCCAAGGCCAACGGCCGCAACGGCACGGTGTTCAGCGAGTCGGCCTACGACAGCCTCGAGACCGGCTCCTTCCGCTCCAAGCGCCACGCCGGCTGAGCGCCGCCCGGCCCCTCCCGGCCCGCGCCGCGCATCCTTTCGCCGCGCGCCGCCCGGCGCGGCTATGATGCGGTGCAACGCCCGCTGCTGAGACCGTCGCGCCGGGCGCCACCACGACGGGGCCCCCATGACCAGCCAGCACGCGGCGCGCGGCCGCATCCAGCGCCTCCTGATCGCCAACCGCGGCGAGATCGCGATCCGCGTGATGCGCGCCGCCAACGAGCTCGGCATCCGCACCGTCGCGATCTACTCGCGCGAGGACCGCTTCTCGCTGCACCGGACCAAGGCCGACGAGAGCTACCTGGTCGGCGAGGGCAAGGGCCCGGTCGAGGCCTACCTCGACATCGAGGACATCGTGCACGTCGCGCGCGAGGCGCACTGCGACGCGGTCCACCCGGGCTACGGCTTCCTGGCCGAGAACCCGGAGTTCGCGGCGGCCTGCGCCGCCGCCGGCATCACCTTCATCGGGCCCGAGCCCGAGACCATGCGCACGCTCGGCAACAAGGTGGCGGCGCGCGCGCTCGCGACCCGCGCCGGCGTGCCGGTGATGCCCGCGACCGGGCCGCTGCCGTACGACGAGGCGGACGCCGCACGCCTCGCCGCCGAGGTCGGCTACCCGCTGATGCTGAAGGCGAGCTGGGGCGGCGGCGGGCGCGGCATGCGCGTCGTGGAGTCGCAGGCCGAGCTCGCCGAGCTCGTCGCCGCCGCGCGCCGCGAGGCCAAGGCGGCGTTCGGCAACGACGAGGTCTACCTCGAGAAGCTGATCCGCC
>JAFEDP010000482.1 GCA_018241545.1 Pseudomonadota bacterium | reverse complement strand
CTCGATCACCTTCCAGAACTACTTCCGCATGTACCGCAAGCTCGCGGGCATGACCGGCACCGCCGACACCGAGGCCTACGAGTTCCAGCAGATCTACGGGCTCGAGGTGGTCGTGATCCCGACCCACCGGCCGATGGTCCGCAAGGACCACGCCGACCTCGTGTACCTGACGCAGAAGGACAAGTTCGAGGCGATCATCGAGGACATCCAGGACTGCCGCACGCGCCGCCAGCCGGTGCTGGTCGGCACGACCTCGATCGAGACCTCGGAGCTGCTGTCGCGGGCGCTGCAGGCCAAGGGCATCCCGCACGAGGTGCTGAACGCCAAGCAGCACGAGCGCGAGGCGCAGATCGTCGCGCAGGCCGGCCGGCCCGGCGCCGTCACGATCGCCACCAACATGGCCGGCCGCGGCACCGACATCGTGCTCGGCGGCCGCCCGGACGGCGAGCACGGGGCGGTCGCCGCCACCGATCCGGCGGCGGGCGCGGCGCGCGCCGAGTGGCAGGCGCGCCACGACGAGGTGCTCAAGGCCGGCGGCCTGCACATCGTCGGCACCGAGCGCCACGAGTCGCGGCGCATCGACAACCAGCTGCGCGGCCGCTCCGGCCGCCAGGGCGACCCCGGCTCGTCGCGCTTCTACCTGTCCCTCGAGGACAACCTGATGCGGATCTTCGGCGACCCGACGCGCATGAAGGCGCTGCTGTCGCGGGTCGGCATGAAGGAGGGCGAGGCGATCGAGAGCGCGATGCTGTCGCGGCAGATCGAGCGCGCGCAGCGCAAGGTCGAGGCCTACAACTTCGACCTGCGCAAGAACCTGCTGGAGTACGACGACGTCGCCAACGACCAGCGCAAGGTCATCTACGGCCAGCGCAACGAGCTGATGGCGGCCGACGACATCGCCGACACGATCCGCGGCCTGCGGGCCGAGGTGGTCGGCTCGCTGGTCGCGCAGTGCATCCCCGCCGAGAGCATCGAGGAGCACTGGAACCTGCCGGCGCTCGAGGAGGCGCTGAAGCGCGACTTCAGCGCGAGCGTCGACATCAAGGCCTGGTTCGAGGCCGACAAGACCCGCACCCCCCGCGACCTCGAGGCGCACCTGACCGACGTGCTCGAGCAGGCCTACGCCGCCAAGGAGGCGATGGTCGGCGCCGCGGACCTCAGGCGCATCGAGCGCACGCTGATGCTGCAGATGGTCGACAGCCAGTGGCGCGAGCACCTGGGCGCGATGGACTACATGCGCCAGGGCATCTTCCTGCGCTCCTACGCGCAGAAGAACCCCAAGCAGGAGTACAAGCGCGAGGCCTTCGAGATGTTCTCGGCGATGCTCGACCGCATCAAGTTCGACACGGTGACGCTGCTGTCGCGCATGCAGGTGCGCAGCGAGGCCGAGCTCGAGCGCGAGGAGGAGGAGCGCCAGGCGCGCCTCGCCCGCCTGATGCAGTTCCAGCACGCCGCGCCGCCGGCGCTCGAGCTGACGCCGCCGGCGGAGGCGGGTGGCGAGGAGGCGGGCGGCGAGGCGCCGCCGGCCGCGGCCGAGGCCACCGTGACGCCGTTCCAGCGCACCGCCCCCAAGGTGGGCCGCAACGAGCCGTGCCCGTGCGGCTCGGGGAAGAAGTACAAGCACTGCCACGGCCAGCTGCAGCGCGAGGCCTGAGCCGGTGACCGGCGGGGGCGAGCCGGCGCGGCCGCTCGAGGTCGTGGCCGGGGCGCTCGTCGACGCGCACGGCCGGGTGCTGATCGCCTCGCGCCCGCCGGGCAAGTCCTTCGCCGGCCGCTGGGAGTTCCCCGGCGGCAAGCGCCAGCCGGGTGAGACGGCGCGCGCGGCACTCGAGCGCGAGCTCGCCGAGGAGCTCGGCATCGCGGTCACGGCCGCCGAGCCGCTGCTCGCGGTACGCCACCGCTACCCGGGCGCGCACGCCGACGTCTGCATCGAGGGCTGGCGCGTGACGGCGTGGCGCGGCGAGCCGCGCCCGCTCGACGGCCAGGCGCTGCGCTGGTGCCCGCGCGCGCAGCTGCCCGACGCCGACCTGCTCGAGGCCGACCGCGCGCTCGTGACCGCGCTCGTGCTGCCGCCGACCTTCGTGCGCGTGCCGGCGGAGGAGCCGCTCGCCGAGCGCGTGCCGGTCGGCCCGCGCACCGGGCGGGTGGCCTGGCTCGTCGGGGTGCTGCCCTCCGACGCCGGCGTCGTGCGCCGGCTCGAGGAGCATGGCGACGCGGTGTTCGTCCTCGACCCGCGCAGCCCGCCGGCGGCGGGCGCGGGCAGCGTCTACGGCGAGCCGCAGCGCTTCGAGCGCGCCACCCAGCGCCATCGCTATGCGGGGCGCGTGGTCCAGTCCGCGGAGGAGGCCGCCGCCGCCGCCGCGGCCGGCGCCGACTTCCTGCTGGTGCCGGTCCGCGACCTGGGCCCCGACGCCTGCGCCGCGATCGCCGCGCTCGGCGTGCCTTGGTACCTGGATGCCGAGTCCGCGGCCGAGGCGGCCGGCGCGACCGGCCGGCTGTG
>JAFEDP010000481.1 GCA_018241545.1 Pseudomonadota bacterium | reverse complement strand
GATGAGAATAGTGTCCGTGGATCGCGGCCCTGCACGCCTTGCTGCGCGTCCACATACCCCGGCGGGGATTGGTGCCCAGGAGAGGACTCGAACCTCCACGGTGTTACCCGCTAGTACCTGAAACTAGTGCGTCTACCAATTCCGCCACCTGGGCAAGGCGCGGGCCAGCTACCGGCCGGCTCCGGGGAGCGGCACTCTACGCAGAGGTCTTCCCCCTGTCAATCAACTACTTGTGCCCCCGTCGCGAATGGCCGACGATGCATCCGACACCCTGTCGCGCCACCTCCCCAGCGATCCCATGAGCAGTCCCCGCCACTGGCGCCGCGCCGACCCCGGCCGCGAGGCCGAGGCCCAGAAGTACGCCCACCCGATCCCCAGCCGCGAGTACCTGCTCAAGGAGCTCGAAGCCGCGGGGGCCCCGCAGACCGCCGAGGCGCTCGCGGCGCGGCTCAAGCTGCGCGACAAGGGCCTGCGCGCGGCCCTCGACAAGCGCCTCGCGGCCATGGTCCGCGACGGCCAGCTGCTGCGTAACCGCCGTCACGAGTTCCTGCTGCTCGACCGCGTCGCGCTCAAGACCGGCCAGGTCACAGGCCACCGCGACGGCTTCGGCTTCCTGATCCCGGACGACGGCTCCGAGGACGCGTTCCTGCCGCCGGCCGAGATGCGCGCGGTGATGCACGGCGACCGGATCGCGGTGCGGATCGTGGGCGTCGATGCGCGCGGGCGCCGCGAGGCCGCGATCGTCGAGGTCCTGGAGCGGCGCACGCGCCAGGTCGCGGGTCGCTTCCACCTCGAGCACGGGGTCGGCTTCGTGGTGCCGGACAACCGCCGCATCGGCCAGCGCGTGCTGGTGCCGATCCGCGACCGCGGCGGCGCCGTGCACGGCAGCCTCGTGGTCGCCGCGATCGTCGAGCCGCCGGGGCGCGATGCGCTGCCGGTGGGCCGGATCGTGCGGGTGCTGCCCGAGGAGGGTGTGGCCCAGACCGCGATCGAGCTCGCGATCGCCTCGCACCAGCTGTCGCACGAGTTCCCGGCGGCGGCGGTGCGCGAGGCGCGACGCTTCGGCAAGCAGGTCGAGGCGCGTGGCCTCGGCCCGCGCATCGACCTGCGCGACGTGCCGCTCGTGACCATCGACGGCGAGGACGCGCGCGATTTCGACGACGCGGTGTTCGCCGAGCCCACCAAGGGCGGCTGGCGGCTGCTGGTCGCGATCGCCGATGTCAGCCACTACGTGCGGCCCGGGACCGAGCTCGACGAGGAGGCGCGTGCGCGCGCCACCAGCGTCTACTTCCCGGGCCGCGTGCTGCCGATGCTGCCGGAGCAGCTGTCGAACCACCTGTGCTCGCTGATGCCGGAGGTCGAGCGCGCATGCCTCGTCGCCGAGCTCGCGATCGGTCGCGACGGCCGCGTCAGCCGCGCCCGCTTCTACGCGGCCCTGATGCGCTCGGCGGCGCGGCTCACCTACACGCGCGCCGCGCAGGCGCTGATCGAGCGCCGTCCGGACGTGCGCGCCGCGCTCGCGCCCAGCGTGCTCGACTCGCTCGAGTCGCTGCACGACCTGTACCGCGCGCTCAGGCGCCGGCGCGAGGCGCGCGGCGCGCTCGACTTCGAGTCCGGCGAGGTCAAGGTGGTACTCGGCGAGGACGGGCGCGTGGCCGACCTCGCGACCTACCCGCGCAACGATGCGCACCGCCTCGTCGAGGAGTGCATGATCGCGGCCAACGTCGAGGCCGCGACCTTCCTCAAGAAGCACGGCATGCCGGCGCTGTACCGGGTCCACGCGCAACCGGACGAGGAGCGCATCCTCGAGCTCAAGCGCTTTCTCGCGACCCGCGGGCTCGCGCTCGAGACCGAGGGCGAGATCGACCCGGCCAAGCTCTCGCGGCTGCTGCGCCAGGTGCGCGAGCGACCGGACGCCGCGATGCTGGAGGGCATGATCATCCGCTCGCTGGCGCAGGCGGTGTACCAGCCGGAGAACATCGGCCACTTCGGCCTGGCGCTCGAGGCCTACGCGCACTTCACCTCGCCGATCCGCCGCTATCCGGACCTGCTCGTGCACCGCGCGATCCGCCACGTGCTCGAGGGCGGCACGCCCGAGGCGTTCGCGCACCCGGCGCGCGAGATGGAGCAGCTCGGCATCGAGTGCTCGCTGCGCGAGCGCCGCGCCGACGAGGCGGCGCGCGACGTCGTCGCGTTCCTCAAGTGCGAGTTCATGCGCGAGCGCCTCGGCGAGACCTTCCCCGGCGTCGTCACCGGCGTCACCGACTTCGGCCTGTTCGTGCAGCTCGAGGGGCTGCAGGTCGACGGCCTCGTGCACGTCGCGACCCTCGGCCACGAGTACTACCGCTTCGAGGAGGACCGCCGCACGCTGGTCGGCGAGCGCAGCGGCGAGCGCTACACGCTCGGCGACCGCCTCAGCGTGCGGGTCGCGCGCGTCGATCCCTCGCAGCGCAAGATCGACTTCGAGCTCGTCGCGCGGGTCGCGAGCGCGTTCCACCCGCGCCGGCGCGAGGCG
>JAFEDP010000480.1 GCA_018241545.1 Pseudomonadota bacterium | reverse complement strand
CTACCGCTTCCCGGCGCCGTGCGCCTGGGACGCCCTCGAGGCCGACGCCGCGGCGCTCGCCGCGGCCACCGGCGCCACGGTCGTGTACGGGACGCTCGCGCAGCGCACGCCGGCGGCGGCCGCGGCGATCGCCGCCGTGCTCGACGTCGCGCGCTGGCGGGTGCTCGACGTCAACCTGCGCCCGCCCCATGCCGGGCGCGAGGTCGTGCTCGCCGCGCTCGCGCGGGCGGACTTCGTGAAGGTCAACGACGAGGAGCTCGGCGTGCTCGCGGGCTGGCTCGGCATCGCCCCGGACGCCGGCGCGCTGCAGGCGCGGCTCGCGGCCACCGGCGGCGCCGGCAGCCTGTGCGTGACCGCGGGCGCGCACGGCGCGCGCCTGTGGCACGGCGGCCGGTTCGTCGAGCAGCCGGCGGTGCCGACCGTCGTCGCCGACACCGTCGGCGCGGGCGACGCGTTCCTCGCGATGCTGCTCGCGCAGCTGCTGGCGGGCGCCGCGGCGGAGATCGCGATGGCGCGCGCCGCGCGGCTCGCGGCGTTCGTCGCCTCGCAGCCGGGCGCGACGCCGGACTACGCCGCCGCGCGCTTCCGGGACTAGCGGGCGGCGGGCGCCGCCTCGATCACGAGCCGCCGTGCCGGCGCGGCCTCGGCCAGCCGCAGGCGCAGCACGCCGCGCGCGGCGTCGTAGCTCGCCGCGACCGGCTGGGCATCGAGGCGCACGGCGCGCGGCGCGGCGAGGAGGCCGTGCACGGTGAGTTCGACCTGCCGCCACCACGGCGCGTAGCCGCCGCTGCGCGCGCCGAGCTCCACCGTGAGCCCGGCCGGCGTTGCGGCGCAGGCGAGCGCGCGGCGCAGGTAGGCGCCGTCGCGGAACGCGAAGCTCGCGCCGTCGTCGTCGTAGAGCGTGCCGCGGCAGTCGGGGCCCGGGTAGACGTCGATCGCGAGCGCCCCGGACGGGCGCTGGCGCGTGCTCGCGACCGGGGGCTGGCGCACCAGGATCGCGCCGGGGCGGACGAACACCGGCAGCCGTTCGAGGGTGGGCGTCTCGGTGACGGTGGCAGCGGCGAGGCGCCGCCCGCTCCAGTAGTCGTACCAGCCCGGACCCGGCAGCGCGATCGCGTACGGGCGCGGCGATTCGCCCTCGGGGGCCGGCGCGACCAGCAGGTCCGGCCCGAGCAGGAACTGCGACTCCGTCCCGCCGAGGCGGTCGCCGCGGGCGAGCACCTGCGGGTACTCGAGGAACACCGGGCGCAGCAGCGGCAGGCCGGTGCGCGCGTACTCGTCGGCGAGCGCGTACAGGTAGGGCAGCAGGCGGTAGCGCTCGGCGATGTAGCGGCGCCGGATCGCCTCGTGGCGCGGCCCGTCGGACCACGGCTCCGCGCCCGGCCGGCCCTTGCCGCTGTGGGCGCGGAAGAACGGCTGGAACGCCGCGACCTCGTACCAGCGGGTCAGCAGCTCCGGCGCCGGGCCGCTGCCGGCGAAGCCGCCGACGTCGGCGCCGGCGAGGCCGACGCCGCTGAGGCCGAGGCTCGCGAGCTGGGCGCTGGCGAGCGCGAGGTGCCCCCAGCTCGAGACGTTGTCGCCGGTCCAGGTCGCCCCGTAGCGCTGGCCGCCGGCGAAGCTCGCGCGCGTGAGCACGAACGGCCGGCGCGCGGGCGCGAGGCGCAGCAGGCCCTCGTAGGTCGCGCGCGCGTTCAGGAGGCCATAGACGTTGTGCATCTCGGCGTGCGTGGCGCTGCGTGGCGCGAAGCCCGGCTCTTCGATGCGGTGCACGGTGTCGAGCGGCAGCGTCTTGGTCGGCGTCTCGAACACCGCCGGCTCGTTCATGTCGTTCCAGAAGCCCGCGACGCCGAGCGCGACGAAGCCGCGGTACAGCTCGCCCCACCAGTCCCGCACCGGCGCGCGGCTGAAGTCCGGGAACAGCGCCGGCCCGGGCCACACCGGCGCCACCAGCGGCGCGCCCTCAGGCGTATGCAGGAACACGTCCGCGGCCATGCCGGAGCGGTACGGCGGGTACGGCTCGTCCTCGACCCGGGCGATGTGCAGGTCCGTGATCAGCACCATGCCGAGGTCGAGCGCCGCGAGCTCCGCGACCAGGCGCCCGAGGTCCGGGAACGCCGCGTGCGAGACCGTGAACGGGCGGTTGCGGTCCTGGTAGTCGATGTCCAGGTAGATGACGTCGGCCGGGATGCGGTCGCGGCGCAGGCGCCGCGCGACCGCGCGCACCTCCTGCTCGGTCGCGTACGAGTAGCGCGACTGCTGGAACCCGAGCGCCCAGCGCGGCGGCAGGGGCGCGGGGCCCGTGAGCGCGCCGTACGCCGCGACCACCTCGCGGGGCGTGTCGGCCACGATCACGTAGTAGTCGGCCGCGCCGCCCTCGGCGCCGATCGCGAGCACGTCGCGCTCGCCGACGCCGAAGTCGAAGCTCGAGCGCCAGGTGCTGTCGAGCAGCAGGCCGAAGGCGCCGCCCTGCTCGTCGAGGCCGAGCACGAACGGGATCGACTTGTACAGCGGGTCGGTGGCG
>JAFEDP010000047.1 GCA_018241545.1 Pseudomonadota bacterium | reverse complement strand
GGTGACGCAGGTGGCGACACCCGTCGGCGCGCCCGACTGGTCGCGCGAGCTCGGCGAGCGGGTCAGCGTGCTCGTGAACCAGAATCTCACCCATGCGCAGATCAAGGTCTCGCCCGCCGAACTCGGGCCGATCGAGGTACGCATCGCGGTGGCCGACGGCCAGGCGAACGTCTCGTTCACAACGCACAGCCACGTGGCCAGCGAGGCACTGCAGGCCGCTGCGCCGAGACTGCGCGAGGCGCTCGGTTCCCAGGGATTCAGCGGCGTGAACGTCGACGTCGCGCAGCAGCAGTTCCGCGAGCGGACTCCGCAGCCTTCGCGATACGAGCCGGAACCGGGCGTGCAGCCGGCGCCCACCGTCGCGGCTGCCCGCGCCCCGGCTCGCGTGGCCGCCGCGGCGCTGCGCCTCGACGCCTACGCCTGAGCGGCGGCTCTCAGCGGCGCGCCGGCGCCGCGGCGTCCGGAATGTCGCGCACGAACTCCGTGAGTGCCGCGTCCTCGGCCCGCCAGGGCACGTACGGGGTGCTGCCATCGTCGCTCTCGAGCGCGATGGTGAAGCCCGGTGCAGCCGCCAGCGCGCGCAGCTGGCCGGGATCCACTGCGTACCAGCTCTCGCCGACGTAGCCGCTCGGCGGGCGGAACAGCGCGCCGCCGATGCCCAGGCTGCGGGCCTCGTGGCTCGCAGGTGAGAGCTCGATGGTGCGCTCACCGGCGTTGAGCGCGATGCGCTCGGGAATCGGTGCGCGAGGCGCACCGGCCAGCGCGCGGTCGATCGTGGACCAAGAGACGAGCGCCAGGTAGTGACGGCGGGCCCCCATGTTGTTGATCTCGACGAGGCCCAGCGACAGGTAGTCGCGCGCGTTGGCCGCAAGCTGCGGCGCCTCGTGCGCGTAGACGAGCGGCTCGGCGAGCGCACGTATCGTGACCGCGGTCTGCTGGTCGAGGTACTCGGTCACCCGGTCGCCGCCGGCCGCGCAGCCGCCCGACACGATCGCGAGTGCAACGCCGAATGCGCGCAAGCAGTTCATGAGCCGATCCCCTCCGGCCGTCGGATGCGGGCGCCAGTGTAGCCCGGCCGCGGGCATCTACTGTGTTTCCCTACCTTCCTAGGGGCTTGTCGCCAGTCGGAGTCACCAGTCAATTTGAGAACTGGTCGACACTTCGCCCCCGCTCGCCTTGATGTCGCTCTCAAGCGACGGCGGGGCGGGTTGAGTTACCGCATCCTCGAAATATGATCAATCTGAACGACAATGCGACACGTGCCGGTTCGCGGCGGCGGCGTCATTTGAACAACTGGATTGGGTGCGCGATGGCAGGGACGGCATGATCCACGGGAGGCAGGGAGCGACGCACCGCTGGCGCGCGGCGCCGCTGCTCGCGCTCGTGACGTTGCTCGCCGGGCTCGCCGTCCCGTCGGCATTCGCCGCGCCGACCACGTTCGACCACTTCTCAACGGGCTACGAGCTCATCGGGCAGCACCGCGACATTGACTGCGCCGCCTGCCACGTCGGCGGGATCTTCAAGGGCACGCCGCACGACTGCTTTTCGTGCCACGCCGCGGGCTCGCGTGTCGGCGCGACCGCGAAGCCGGCACGCCACATCCTGTCGATGAACGACTGCGCGCAGTGCCATACGCCGTTCTCGTGGACGCCGGTCGCGCGCTTCAACCACCTGAACGTGCTCGGCACCTGCAGCTCCTGCCACAACAACGTGCAGTCGGTGGGCAAGCCCGCGAATCACCCGCCGACGACGATGGAGTGCAACGCCTGCCACGTGGTCACGCAGCCGTGGTCGAAGCTCAACTTCCCGGCCAACCACATTCCGATCGCGCCCACCTCCCAGTGCACGGACTGCCACAAGGGCAATGATTTCTCGGTCATCCCGTCGATGACCGACATCCACCTGTTCGCTCCGAGCACGAGCAGCAACTGCGCACAGTGTCACGGCAGCGCCGCCCCGACGTTCGCGATCCCCGCGGTCGGGTTCAGCGTCACCGGCATCCCGAGCGGCCACATCCCGGTGGGCGCGAACGCCGCCTGCGAGACCTGCCACGTGGGCGCGGGCTCGAGCGTCGCGGCGACGCCGGTCATCGACGGCGCCAAGTTCACGAACTCCGCGATGAACCACGCCGGGCTCACGACCTGCGTGGCCTGCCACGGTTCCACCGTGACCGGCGCGAGCTTCACGGGGATCACCAGCATCGTCGTGCTGCCGCCGACGGCGCCGATGGGGGCGGGCGCTCACATTCCGTCCGCCACCGCCTGTGAGAGCTGCCATGCGGCACCCAGCGGCCTGATGCCTGGGAATGCGACCAAGTCGCCGCCGGGCACCGGGTTCCAAACGCCGGCGCCGACGACGTCGCAGATCCATGCCGGCGTCAGCGGCGGCTGCAGCACCTGCCACGAGGGTGCGTACCAGTGGCTCGACATGACGGCGAGCTACCCCATCAACCCGGCTGCGCTGACCGCGGGTACCGTGCAGTACTTCGGCTTCCAGACCCGCCCCGGCAAGGTGGCCTCGAGCACCAATCTTCTCGACAACGCCCACCCGACGACCGGCGACTGCTCGCAGTGCCACACGCGCACCGACTACTTCGAGGGCAACCTGAAGCCGTCGAATCACATCCCGACCTCGAGCACCGCGCAGTGCACCGACTGCCACAAGAGTACGGACTTCTCGGTGATGCCGGCGCTCGTCGACATCCACACCTACGCGCCCAGCACGACCGCGAACTGCGCCCAGTGCCACGGCTCTACGGTCGCGCCAGGCTTCGCCATCCCGGCCGCCAACTTCTCGATCGTCACGACGCCGACCGGCCACGTGCCGACGACGGCGCCGTGCGAAAGCTGCCACGTCGGCGCGAACTCGAGCGTCGCGACGACGCCGGTGCCGAACGGCGCGAAGTTCGCCAACTCGGCGATGAACCATGCCGGGCTCACGACCTGCGTCGCCTGCCATGGACCCACCGTCGCGCAGGGCGCGTTCTACGGCATCACGAAGCTCATCGTGATGCCGCCCAGTTCCCCGCAGGGCACCGCCTCCCACATCCCGTCGGCGACCGCCTGCGAGAGCTGCCACGTCGCGCCGTCCGGCCTCATCCCGGGGAATGCGCCGGGTACCGTGCCGGGCAGCGGCTTCCAGACGCCGGCGCCGACCACGGCGCAGATCCACGCCGGCATCACCACCGGCTGCTCGAACTGCCACGAGGGCGCGTACCAGTGGCTCGACATGACCGCCAACTACCCGCTCAACCCGGCGGCGCTGAGCGGCGTGGCCACCACGCAGTACATGGGCTTCCAGACGCGGCCCGGCAAGGTCGCCTCGAGCACCAACCTGCTCGACAACGCCCACCCGACGTCGGGCGACTGCTCGCAGTGCCACACGCGCACCGACTACTTCGAGGGAAATATAAAGCCCTCGAACCACATCCCGACGTCGGCGACCGCGACCTGCGCCAACTGCCATACGAACCCCGACTTCTCGGTGATGCCGGCGCTCGTGGACATCCACACCTACGCGCCGAGCACGACCAGCAACTGCGCGCAGTGCCACGGGCCCACCGTCGCCGGCGGCTTCGCGATCCCGGCCGCCAATTTCTCGATCGTCACGACGCCCTCGAACCATATCCCCACGAGCGCGGCCTGTGAGAGCTGCCATGTGGGCGCAGGCTCGAGCGTCAGCGTGACTCCGGTGCCGAATGGCGCCAAGTTCTCCGGCTCGGCGATGAGCCATGCCGGGCTCACGACCTGCGTGAGCTGCCACGGGCCGACGATCACCGGCTCGAGCTTCTACGGCATCCCCAACATCGTGGTGATGCCGCCGTCGGCCGCGCAGGGCACGGGCTCGCACATCCCCTCGTCGACGACCTGCGAGTCATGCCATGCCGGCTCGATACCGAGCGGGCTCGTGCCTGGGACCGCTACCAAGGCGCCTCCAGGCACGGGCTTCCAGGCGCCGGTGCCGACCACCGCGATGATCCACTCGGGCATCACGAGCGGGTGCGCCAGCTGCCACGAGGGCGCGTACCAGTGGCTCGACATGACCGCCAACTACCCGCTGAACCCGGCGGCGCTGAGCGGCGTGTCGACGACCCAGTACATGGGCTTCCAGACGCGCCCGGGCAAGGCCGCCTCGAGCACCAACCTGCTCGACAACGCCCATCCGGCGACCGGGGACTGCTCGCAGTGCCACACGCGCACCGACTACTTCGAAGCGAACATCAAGCCCTCGAACCACATCCCGACGTCGGCGACTGCGACCTGCGCGAACTGTCACACGAACCCCGACTTCTCGGTGATGCCGACACTGCTCAACATCCACACGTACGCGCCGAGCACGACGTCGAATTGCGCGCAGTGCCACGGGCCCACCGTCGCTGGCGGCTTCGCGATCCCGGCCGCGAACTTCTCGATCGTCACGACTCCCGCGAATCACGTCCCGACCACTGCCTCCTGCGAGGTGTGCCACGTGGGCGCGACCTCGAGCGTGACGACGACGCCGGTCCCCAACGGCGCGAAGTTCGCCAACTCGGCTATGAGCCACGCCGGGATCACGACGTGCGTCAGCTGCCACGGCCCCACCATCACCGGCACGACCTTCGCCGGCATCACGAAAATCGTCGTAATGCCGGCGACCGCGCCGGTCGGCGCGGGCTCGCACATCCCGAGCGGCACCGCCTGCGAAACCTGCCACGCCGGGTCCAAGCCGTCGGCGATGGTGCCGGCCAACGCGACCAAGACGGCGCCCGGATCGGCCTTCATGACTCCGGCGCCGACCACCACGCTGATCCACGCCGGCATCTCCTCGGGCTGCACCAGCTGCCACGAGGCGGGTTATGTGTGGATGGACATGAACCAGTACCCGATCTCGCCGACCGCGGTCACCGGACTGTCGACGACGCAGTACATCGGCTTCCAGACGCGGCCAGTCGCGGCAGCGGGCACCTACAACGTCGCCGACGCGGCCCACCCGACGACCGGTGACTGCGCGCAGTGCCATATCGGCTTCAACTACTTCAGCCCCGAGGCCGAGCCGGCCGGCCACATCCCGACGCTGCCGGGCGCGGCTTGCGCGACCTGTCACACGACCGCCGGCAACTTCGCGGTCTACACGACCAACCTGACGCAGCTGCACACGGCCGTGACCACCGCTTGCAGCACCTGCCACGCCGACGGCAAGGGCCCGTTCACCGGCGCCACGGGCTTCAAGATCGTGCAGATGTCGACCCGCGGCATGCACGTCCCGATCACCAATGTCGGCGCGCCGGTCGAGTGCACGGGCTGCCACAAGTCCGTGACCACGTTCACCGGCACGATCATGAGCCACGCCGCGATCGGTGACACCGGCGCCTCCGCGACCGGCAACGCCTGCGACGCGTGCCACGAGTACGGGTTCCAGGCCAAGTTCTACGGCGTCACGATCCAGTGGACGCGCGACTCGCCGACGCACCACATCTGCGGCGCGCTCGGCACACCGACGGCCCCCAACACGACGCCCTGCGCCAATGGCGGCTCGGACTGCCTGCAGGGCTGCCATGAGCACGCAAATCAGATCCCGAGCAAGTACGCGAGCGTGCGTCCGGGCGTGCCGCGGCAGATCCAGGCCGCGAATGGCGCCGCTGTCCGGGCCGGGGCTGCGGGCGCCACCGGCGCCGCGACGGCCGTCGCAGGCACCACCACGCCCGCGGCGGGCGGTGCCGTGCACGGCCGCCTCGCCGGCAGCCGCGTCGCGCACGCGGCGATGACGGGCGCGGCGTGCGCCAGCTGCCACAACGGCGCGGCGGCAACCGGCAAGGGCGCTGGCCACCCGGCGACGACCGGTGCCTGCGCCGACTGCCACTCGACCTTCGCCTGGCAGCCGGTACTGCGCTTCGACCATGCCGACGTGCTCGGCAGCTGCGCGACCTGCCACGATGGCACGCACGCCGCGGGCAAGTCGGCGCTGCACGTGCAGGCGGGCAGCGACTGCGACCGGTGCCATACGACGACCGCCTGGAAGCCCGCGGCCTTCGACCACAAGCAGGTTCTGCCGGGCACCTGCGCGACCTGCCACAACGCCGTGCAGGCCGCCGGGAAGACCGCCGGGCACGTCGCGACGCTGGCGTCCTGCGACTCTTGCCACTACGTGCTCGGGTGGAAGCCGGTCAAGCCGGCCGCGAAGCCGGCGCCGCCGCCGAAGAAGAGCACGCCGCGCACGCCGCTGGTTCCCCGCGGCCGCGACCTAGCGCCGCTGGCCGCGCAGCCGTGACACTCCGCGTCGTCAGCGCACGGTCCGCAACGGGCGGGCAGGGGCCGCGCGGCCCGATCGCACCGGCCTATGTCAAAGAGCGCGGCCGCTGGCTGCGCACCTGCATCGCCGCCGCACTGCTGGGCGGTGCGGGCGTGGCCACGGCCGCGGACCGCGTCCTCGACCAGCTGAGCACCGAGACGGGCTCGGTCGTGATCCAGTTCAACTGCCCCATGAGCTACGTCTCGAACTACCCGCTGCGCTCCGGTGACGAGCTGCGCATCGAGCTGCAGCCGCTGCCGGGGTGTGCGGCGCCGAGCGCGCTCGGCGAGACCCTGCCGGTGCCCAAGGACAACCCGGCCGGGCTCGTGGATCTCCGTCTCGACCAGTCGCTCGGCGCGCGCCGGGCGCTGATCCTGCACTTCGCGCGGCGCGTGGACTTCCTGATCCGGCCGCGCAGCGGACTCACGGGCATCGAGATCGTGCTGGCGCGACGGGCCGGCCGCAGTTCCGTCGAGCCCGCCGAGGCCCCGGTCCGCCCGTCGCGCGCGCCGTCGCGGGCGCTGCCGTCCCAGGAAGAGCTCGACAAGCTGATGGCCGACGCGCGCACCGCGATGCAGGACCGCGACTACGACGCGGCGATCCGTCTGTACACGAAGCTGCTCGAGTACCCCGAGCACACCGGCCGCGCCCAGGCGCAGGAGTACCTGGGGCTCGCCCGCGAGCGCAAGGGCCAGCTCGCCCAGGCGAAGCTCGAGTACCAGGAATACCTCAGGCGCTACCCGGACGGCGCTGATGCCGAGGCGGTCAAGCAGCGCCTTGCGGCGATCATCACCCTTGAGGGTGCCACCAAGCCCGGCGCGGGCGCGCCGGACGGCTCGCGCTGGCAGTGGAGTGGCGCCGTGGCGCAGGAGTACCGCCACGACCAGAACAGCCTGGTGTCGAACGGTACCGCCACCGATGGCATCGGCCAGTCGGCGGTGGACAGCAACGTCGACCTGCAGGTGCAGCGGCGCGGCGACGTATACGACTTCCGCTCGCGCATCTACGCGGGCTACCTGCACGACATGACGGACGTCGGCGCCTTCGGCACGAGCCCGGTGCGGCTACCGCAGGCCTACGTCGAGGTCGACAACACCCAGAGCCACTGGGTCAGCCGGCTGGGTCGCCAGTCGCAGAGCACTGGTGGCGTCTACGGTACCTACGACGGCGGGTACTTCGGCTGGCTGGTGACGCCTGGACTGCGCCTCGGCGTGGCCGCCGGCTCGCCGATCGAGACCTACGCGGCCTCGGCCGACCACTCGCGCGTGTTCGCGAACCTGAGCGCCGAGTTCCTCGGCGTCGCTCCGGGCCTCGACCTGTCCGGCTACCTGTTCCAGCAGAACTACAGCGGCGTGCTGGATGCCCGCGAGATCGGCATGGAGGCGCGCTACTACCGCAACGGCCGCTCGCTGGTCGGCCAGCTCAACTACGACGTGACCTTCCACGTCCTGAATGCGGCCACGGTGCTCCTCAGCTGGGCGCTGCCGGACCGCTGGGTGCTGACCGGCATCGGCGACCACCGGCGCAGCCCTTTCGCTGCGACCTACAACGCACTAATCGGGCAGCCGACCACCGCGCTCGACTCCCTGATCCAGACGCTGGGGATCGATGCCGTGCACGCGCTCGCGCTGGACCGCAGCATCACGAGCGACACCGCCTCCCTCGGCCTGCAGCGGCCGATCGGCGAGCGCCTGCAGTGGGGCGCCGACATGAGCTTCAGCCGCACCGGCGGCGCGCCGGCCTCCGGCGGCGTGGCCGCGGTGCCGAGCTCCGGCAGCGCCATCAGCTTCTCGACGCAGCTGCTCGGCGGCGGCTGGCTCGTCGATGGCGACATGAACACAGTCGGACTTGCCTATTCGACGCGCGCGGGCACGAAGGTCGCCTCGACCTACGGCAGCCTGCGCTACCCGATCGGCAACTCGTTCCGGATCGGGCCGCGGCTGCAGCTCAGCCACACGAGCGGGAGCGACCCCAACACCGGCACGACGGCCGGGTGGGCGGCGAGCCCGTCGTTGCTCGCGGACTGGCGCTTCCGCCGGGGTCTCGTGCAGTTCGAGACCGGCTATGAGCGGGCCGCGTTCGATGCCAGCCTGCCGCCGGGCGTGCCGATCGACCCGAACAATCCCAACAACACCACGACGCTCAACCAGACCACCAAGCGGTTCTGGTTCAGCCTCGGCTACAACGTCAGCTTCTAGGAGCGCGCCCGCCGGCGCGCCTGAGCCGCGGGCCGTCCGCGGCTACTGGCGCACGCCCGCGGCGCGCCAGGTGATGCTGCCGTGGCAGCGTCCGCAGTCGCGCCCGAAGCCGCCGTTGTGCGCGTCGTCGCGGGCGTGGCAGGCGCCGCAATCGGTCGGCAGCTTGACCTCGTCGGCGGGCCGGACGTGGCAGCGCTTGCAGTCGAGCTTGGCGTGCGCGCCCTCGAGCGCGAAGTGCGTGGCCTTGCCGTGGTCGAACTGCCAGAAGGTCCAGCCGTTCGGGTTGTGGCAGGCGGCGCAGTCCTTGCCGAGGGTGCCGTGATGCCGGTCGTCCGCCTTGTGGCACGACAGGCAGTCGCGCGCGGTGTTGCGGAACGCCCGATTGGCGTGGCACTCCTCGCACGCGACCGAGGCGTGCAGGCCCACCAGCGGGAAGCGCGTCATGTCGTGGTCGAAGCGAACCTGGTCGCGCCAGCCTGTCTCGACGTGGCACGAGCTGCACAGCGGGCCCATCGAGCCGTGGTGGACGTCGTCGGCGCGGTGGCAGCCCTGGCAGTCCTTGGGCAGCTTCGCGCCGCCGACCGGCGCGCTGTGGCATGCATGGCAGTCGAGCTTGGCGTGCCGGCCACGGAGCGCGAAGTGGGCCTTGGCCTCGTGGTCGTAGCGAGCATCCTTCCAGCGCTGCGAATCGTGGCACGCGGCGCAGTCGTCGCCGAAGCGGCCGCCGTGGCGGTCGTCCGCGGCGTGGCAGCCGGCACACTTGTCCGGCACCTTGGCCTTGAGATCGCCGGAGCGGTGGCACGCGTCGCAGCTGATCTTGGCGTGGGCGCCGATCAGCGCGAAGTGGCCCACGCGCTCGTGGTCGAAGGAGGACTGCTTCCACTTGTCGGTGCTGTGGCAATCCCCGCAGCGGTCCCCTCGCGTGCCCTTGTGCGAGTCGTCGCGCGCGTGGCAGGCGACGCACTCCATCGGCGTGTTCTTGAAGGACGGGTCGCGGTGGCAGCTGCTGCACGCAGTGTGGGCGTGCGCGCCCTTGAGCGCGAAGCGGGTCTTGCCGTGGTCGAACTCCGCCTTGCCGAAGCTCGTCGTGTTGTGGCACGCGGCGCAATCCTTGCCCTGCTTGCCCTGGTGCACGTCCTGCTTCTGGTGGCAGTCGAAGCACGTGGTCGGCGCCTCGCGGAACTTCTTGCCGGCGGCATGGCACGCGTCGCAGCGCGTCGTCGCGTGGCGGCCGTCCAGCGTGAAGCCCGTGATCGCGTGGTCGAAGGATTCGCGATCGAAGCGCACGATGTCGGTGGCCCGGCCCTTGTGCTCGGTATGGCACGCGGTGCAGGCCGCCCCGGGCTTCAGCGCGTGACCGTGGAAGCCGCGCTTCAGCTTCAGGTCCGCGGCGATGTCCTTGTGGCAGTCGAGGCACAGCGCCGTCTGGCGGTCCTTGTCGGACCGGTCGTGGCACTTGCTGCACTCGGACTCGATCTTGGCGTGGGCGCTCGCGACCTCGCCTGGCATCAGCAGGCGCTCGAGGGGGCCGGCGGGCGCGGCGGCCGCCCAGCCAAGCAGTATCGTCAGCAGGCCCGCCCTGGCCCAGACTCGCATCAGTACACGTTGACGGCGATCACGTGGACGATGCCGGCCACGAACAGCATGCCGAACAGGGGCAGGTGCAGCACGTGCCAGAGCCCGAACAGCTGCTCGCAGCTCTGGAACTCGGCGACCCGGCGAGCCGCGCTCAGGCGCGAGTCGGCGTAGCGGTCGGCGGCCTGCGACAGGGCGTTGCGATGCTCGGCGACCGCGAGCGAGGCAGCGGCGGCGCCGCGCAGCGTGCGGTGAACGTAGTGGCGCATCTGGGCGCGGCCGATCCGGAACAGCAGCGCCGCCGAGAAGGCCTTGGGGATCAGCGGCAGGCCGTTGGCGATGCGCTTCTCGACGGCGTCGAGGCGCGTGCCGAACTCCGGCAGCAGGCGGGCCGCACCGCTGCCGTCGCCCTTGAGCCGGTCGGCCTCCTTGCGCAGCTCCTCGAGCGTCGCCTTGGTGCCGTACAGGCCGTGATGGATACGGGCGTAGAGGTAGCGGCCGACGAGTCCGCTGCCGGCGACGATCAGCATGGAGATGAGCGCGACATTGCTGTTCGTGGCGCCAAGGCGATAGCAGCAATGGTAGAGGATGCACAGCGGGCCGGCGACGCCGAACACCATGTGCACCCGGAACCACATCTTGTTCGAGCCGATCGCCTTCAGGCCGGGCATGCGCTTGCGCAGCGGGTACACCAGCAGGCCGAGCATCAGCGAGCCACCGACGATGCCGAGCGCATAGCCGAGGCCGGCGCGCGGCGTGAGGTAGGTCGACAGCGGCGAGATCCAGCCCACGAGCAGGATCGCGGCCGAGACCATCAGGCCGACATGGGCGGCCTCGAGGCGCGAACGGCGACTCGCGGGCAGTGGGGCGGGGGCGGCCGGGGCGGCGGCATTCATCGGGCGGCTCCTGTCTTCGCGGCCAAGGCGCGCGATTCGTCGAGGTTGGCGCGGACGATCCGCGCGTCGCTGGAGTCCGGGGGCAGCTGGGCGAGCAGCTGCTCCCAGAGCCGGGCGGCGCTGTCGTAGCGCTGCTGCTGGTATTCGAGGCTGGCCTTGAGCCAGAGGGCCTTCAGGTGCTGTGGGTTGATCGCGAGCGCGTGGTCGATCGCGGCGCTGCCGGCCGCAAGGTCGCCGCCCGCCGCCGCCCCCTGCGCGTCGGCCAGGTCGGCCCAGGCGTCGGCATCGCCGGGGGTGACCTGGACCAGCTTCTGGTACGCGTCGCGGGCGGCGTCGTAGCGCTTGGCGGCGCGCAGGTCTTCGGCCTCCGATCGCAGCCGCTCCGCGGAGCCGCCGCTCGCGGGCGCACTGGCGGTTTCGGCATTGCCGGGCGCAGGACTGGCATGGCCGGACAGCGCACCGGCTCCGACCCAGGCGCCCGCGGCCACCAGCGGGGCCGCGGCGAGCAGCACGAACGCCGGCAGCTCCCGGCCGCGGCGGCCGAGCCACAGCGAGCCCCCGAGCGCGGCGGCGAGAGCGACAGTGGCGGCGACGGGCAGCAGGGTCAAGCGCGGTCCTCGATCGAACGTTCCGGCCGCATGCGCGCCGGTCGTCCCGGCGCCGCGAATGCGGCAATAATTCAAGTATGGAAGGATCCTAGCGCGCAGAAAACCTGCATCGCGTCTGTCTATCGCGACATGTGAACTGGCTCAAAATTAAGCCCTCTGCGGCACTGTGGCGGCCTGCGGAGTGACGCCGAATTGAGACACTGTTCTCGTGACCGGCGTCGTTGACAGAATCCGCCCCCCGATGGGAGTGTCGATCGGCTGTGGAATACCTCGTCTACCTAGTTCCCCTACTGGCGTGCCTCGCCTGGTACTTCTATAGGCGGTTCCGGCTCGTGCGCGTCAGCAAGACGACGCGCGAGGAATCCCACGAGGCGGGCCTCACCGAGCCAGCCTCGCTGCACCCGCTGGTCGACCCGAAGAAGTGCATCGGCTGCGGCTCCTGCATCAAGGCCTGTCCGGAGATGCCGCACCACACGGTGCTGGGCCTCATCAATTCCAAGGCGGACCTCGTCTCGCCGACCGAGTGCATCGGCCACGGCGCGTGCCGGGCCGCCTGCCCGGTGGATGCGATCACGCTCGTGTTCGGTACCGCGCGTCGCGGCGTCGACCTGCCGCGCGTGACGCCGTGGTTCGAGACCAACGTCGCCGGCGTGTTCGTCGCCGGCGAGCTCGGCGGGATGGGCCTGATCCGCAACGCCGTGGAGCAGGGGCGCCAGGCGCTGGAGCAGATCGTGGCGCGCCGGCCACGTGGACGGGGCGAGCAGCTCGACCTCGTGATCGTGGGCGCCGGCCCCGCCGGGTTCTCGGCCTCGCTGGCCGCGCTCGAGAAGAAGCTGCGCTTCGTCACGCTCGAGCAGGAGTCGCTCGGCGGATGCGTGTTCCAGTACCCGCGCGGCAAGATCGTCATGACGCAGCCGGCGACGTTGCCTCTGGTCGGCAAGATGAACATGACCCTGACCAGCAAGGAGCAGCTGCTGGAGTTCTGGCTCGAGGCGCAGCGCCGCACCGGACTCGAGGTCCGCTGCAACGAACGCGTCGAGGCCATCGCGCGCGATGACGATGGGTTCGTCGTGCGGACCACGCAGGGCGAGCTGCGCGCCGCGACGGTGCTGCTCGCGGTCGGCCGGCGCGGCACGCCGCGCAAGCTCGGCGTGCCGGGCGAGGACCTGCCCAAGGTGGTCTACCGCCTGATCGACCCCGACCAGTACCGCGGCCAGCGCGTGCTGGTGGTCGGCGGCGGCGACAGCGCGCTCGAGGCTGCCGCCAGCCTCGCCGAGTCCGGCGCGATGGTCGCGCTGTCGTACCGCGGCGACGCATTCCAGCGCGCCAAGACGCGCAACCGCGATCGCATTGCCGCGGCGGTCGACGCGGGCCGGCTGCAGTTGCTGCTGAAGTCCGAGGTCAAGGCGATCGCCGCCGAGCGCGTCGCCGTGGTGCAGGGCGGGCGCGGCATCCACCTGCCCAACGACGCAGTGATCGTCAACGCCGGCGGCATCCTGCCGACCGACTTCCTGAAGAGCATCGGCATCGAAGTCGAGACGAAGTGGGGAACCGCATGAGTGCCTGGCTGCTGACCATCGCGCTGCTCGCAGGGCCGGCCGCGGCTCCCGCGGAACTCGAACCGGCGCGCGACGCGCTGCGCCGCCACGACTACGCCCGCGCGGCGCAGCTGTTGCAGCCGCTCGCCGAGGCCGGCAATGCCGAGGCCCGCTACCAGCTGGGTCTGCTGTACCTGCCGCGCAGCAACGACATGGGGCTGCCCGCGGACGCACCCCGTGCCTGCCAGCTGCTGGCCGGCGCCGCCGCGGCGGGCCATGCGAAGGCCGCGTTCAGCCTCGCGGCACAGGTC
>JAFEDP010000479.1 GCA_018241545.1 Pseudomonadota bacterium | reverse complement strand
CATGCCGGCCGCTCCGCCGTCGGCCGGGCCGTCCGCCACGCCGTCCGCGGCGGCCACTGCGGGCTACCGGGTGCAGCTCGGCGCCTTCGGCGATGGCAGCGGCGCAGCGCAGCGCACGTGGCAGTCGCTGGCGGCCCGGTACCCGGCGCTCGGCGCTCGCACGCCGCTGATCGCGGCGGCGCGCAACGCCGCGGGCCGCCCGATCCATCGCCTGCAGGTCGCCGGCTTCGACCGGGCGGGGGCCGAGGCGCTCTGCGCGGAACTCGCCGGCCACCACGACCCCTGCCTCGTCGTGCCGCCACTGCCCGGTCCGGGGCGCGAGGCGGGCCCCGGCACCCCGGAGGCGTCCGGCGCGCGTCACTAGCTGACGCACGAGGTCACCCCGGGGCGACCGGTGTCCGCTGCACGGATCAGCAAGTCATTGATTTTGCTAGGGGCAAGCCGTTGGCACGGGGCTTGCTAGATTCCCCGTGCAAGTCTCAACTCCCCCTGTGGTTTGAAATCTTGGCGCCGACGAGCTTCCCCCGCTCCCGGCGCCTTCTTTTTTCCCTGGCACAGCCCGTCGGCGGCTCGTCGCAACTCGGCGGCGGCTCGCCGCATCCAAGGAAAACGCTCCAAAATCGCCGCGTAGAATCGCGGCCCTCGATAGACCCCGGGGACCTGCCACCGTGAACGACGAAGCCCGTCTGCAGCCGGACCTGCCGGAGGTCACCGTGGACCACGACCTGCCGCCGCCGAGCGCACCGCCGGCGGCCCCGGCGATCCCCCCGCGCCTGACCCGCCGCGGTTACCTGATCGTGGCGGCGCTCGCCGTGGTCGCGGTGATCGCGATCGTGGCGCTCACCCGCGCGAGCGGCAAGGTCGCGGCCACCGCCGGCGCCGAGCTGCCGATCGTCACGGCGCTGCCGCCCGGGCACAGCGCCTACACCCTCACCGTGACCTTCACCGGCGCGATCGTCGCCCGCTACGACATGCCGATCGGCGTCGACGGCGAGACCGGGCGCATCTCGCAGGTGCTGGTCGAGGTCGGCGACCACGTGCGCGCGGGCCAGGTGCTGGCGCGCCTCGACACGTCGGTCATCGCCCCGCAGGTCGCCAACCTCAAGGCGGCGCTCGAGCAGAACCGCGCCGAGGCGACGCTCGCCGAGGCCGACTACAAGCGGGCCGAGGCGATCGCAGGCTCGGTCGGGGCGCTGTCGCGCGAGGAGGTCGACAAGCGCCGCTCGCAGGTCGCGACTTCCGCGGCGCGCGTCAAGGCCGCCGAGGCCCAGCTGGCCGAGGCGCAGGCGCGCCTCGGCCGCACCGAGATCCGCGCGCCCGCGGACGGCATCGTGCTGACGCGCACCGCCGAGGTCGGCCAGGCGGTGACCCCGGGCGGTGCGACCCTGTTCCGGCTCGCGCGCGGCGGCGAGATCGAGATGCGCGCGCAGGCGGCCGAGCAGGACCTGCCGCAACTCGCCGTGGGCCAGCCGGCCGAAGTGCACGTTACCGGGCTCGCCGCGGCGGTGCCCGGGAAGGTGCGGCTGCTCGCCGCGGTCATCGATCCCGCCACGCGGCTCGGCGAGGTGCGGGTGTCCCTGCCGCGCGACCCGAACCTGCGCCCGGGCGCGTTCGCGCGCGGCGAGGTCCGCGTCGGCAGCGACACGCGCCCGATCGTGCCGCAGACCGCGCTGCTGTCCGACGCGCGCGGCAGCTACGTCCTCGTCGTCGGTGCCGACGGGCACGTGGCACGGCGTGACGTGACGGTCGGTGGCGCTCAGCCGAGCGGCATCGTCGTGGCCTCCGGCCTCGACGGCAGCGAGCGCGTGGTGACGACCGCCGGTGCGTTCCTGCACGAGGGCGAGCAGGTGCGGGTGGCGGACGCGAAGGCCGCACCGTGAGAAACATCTCCGCCTGGGCGATCAAGCACCCGATCTTCCCGATCGTGCTGTTCGTCGTGCTGAGCTTCGTCGGCACGGTGGCCTTCATCCGCCTGCCGATCAACCTCAATCCCGATGTCTCGTTCCCGCAGGTGCTGGTGACGGTCTCGCAGCCGGGCGCCGCGCCCACCGAGATCGAGACGCAGGTGATGCAGAAGATCGAGGGCGCGGTCGCGAGCGTCGGCAACGTCCACAACATCACCTCGCGCGCCGTCGAGGGCACCGCGCGCATCTGGGTCGAGTTCCAGATCGGCACCCCGATCGACCGCGCCGTCACCGACGTGCGCGATGCCGTGGCGCGGGTACGCGCCGACCTGCCCGAGGGCATCCAGGAGCCGTCCGTCACGCGCCAGGACATGGACGGACCGCCGATCGCGTACTACGCGGTGAGCTCGACGACGCTGACGCCCGAGCAGCTCAGCTGGTTCGTCGACAACACCGTCACCAAGCGCCTGCTGGCGGTCTCGGGCGTCGCCCAGGTCGGCCGCAGCGGCGGCGTCGACCGCGAGATCCGCGTCGAGCTCGACCCGGCGCGCATGCAGGCGCTCGGCATCACCGCGGTGCAGGTCAACCAGCAGCTGCGCGCGCTCAACCTCGACGCGCCC
>JAFEDP010000478.1 GCA_018241545.1 Pseudomonadota bacterium | reverse complement strand
TGCGTGGCATGGAACTGACCGAGCGCGCCGAGCAGGTGTTCGCCCTGCGCCTGCCAGTGCGCGGCGTCGACCCACTGCACCGCCGCCTCGTCGCGGGCGAGGCGGATGGACAGCGCGCCCGGCGGGCGGACGAGCGAGGCGAGCGGCATTGCGCACGCGAGCTCGAGTTCGCGCGCCGACAGCCCCCAGGGCACGGCCTGCAGCAGTGGCCCGAAGTCGCCGCTCGCGAGCAGCCGCTCGCGGGCCTGCAGCAGGCGGCGCCGCGCCTCGGTGCGCCGTCGCCGCGAAGGCGCGCCGGGATCCAGCAGCACGCCGCCGCCAAGCGTTCGCGCACCCTGCGCGTTGCGGATGATGAAGCGGTCGCCGGGGGCAGCCGCCACCGGGCGGTCCAGCACGAGCTGCACGAAGCCGGGCCGGCCCGGCGCGAGCGTCGGCCCCTCGAGCGGCAACGCGTGCCCGGTGACGTGCGTCGCACCGAAGTGCACATGCACCGGCGGGTAGCCCACGAGCGGCGCCTCGGCCTCCAGCAGCCGCAGCCGCGCATCGATGCGTGAGGTCACGCCCATCGCACGGGCATCCGCGACCCAGTCGCCGCGCGCGATATCGCCCGGCTCGATTCCGGTCAGGTTGAGGGCGCAGCGTTCGCCGGCCTGGCCGGCCTCGGCAGCGCGGTTCTGGCTGTGGATGCCGCGCACCCGCACGCGCCGGCCCGCCGGCAGGACCACGAGATCCTCGCCCGCTGTCGCGCGCCCGCCGAAGACCGTTCCGGTGACGATCGTGCCCCGCCCCGGAAGCGCGAACGAGCGGTCAACCGCGAGCCTGAACAGGCCGCCCGCTGCACGCGCCGGCTGCTTCGCGGCGGCGCCGGCGAGCAGCGCGCCCAGCGCCGCCACCCCGGGGTCTAGCGGATCGGTCGCGCGGGTCGCGACCGTCGGCGCCGCCGCGAGCGCGGTCGGCGCCAGCAGCGCGGCGACGTCGGCCGTGACCGCGGCGAGCCGGTCGGGCGTCGCGCGGTCCGCCTTGGTGAGCGCGACCGCTCCGCGGGCGACCCCGAGCAGGTCGAGGATGGCGACGTGCTCGCGCGTCTGGGGCATCACGCCGTCGTCCGCGGCGACCACCAGCAGCGCGAAGTCGATGCCCGATGCACCGGCCAGCATCGTGTGCACGAACCGCTCGTGCCCGGGCACATCGATGAAGCCGATCACGGTGTCGCCCGCGAGTGCGGCGTAGGCGTAGCCGAGCTCGATCGAGATGCCGCGCGCCTTTTCCTCCTTCAGGCGATCCGTGTCGACGCCGGTGAGGGCGCGCACCAGGGTCGTCTTGCCGTGGTCGATGTGGCCGGCGGTGCCGACGATCATGAGGACAGGCGCGCGAGCTCGGTGAGCAGCGCCGGCTCCTCGGGCGCCTCGAGGCAGCGCAGGTCGAGCTGCAGCGAGTCGTCCGCCATCCGCCCGAGCACCGGCCGCGGCAGGCCGCGCAGCTGCCGCGCGAGCGCGCCGACACCGCGTCCCGCGCGCCCGGACCGGCGGATCACGAGCCCGAAGCTCGCCAGCCGCTCGCCAGGCTGCGCGCCGCTGCCGACCTGGCTCCAGAGCGGCTCCGCGGATACCGACCAGCGCGGACCGAGCGCGGCGGCGACCGGCGCGCACAGCCGCCGGGCCTGGGCCTCGATCTCGGCCGGCGTGCGCAGCAGCAGCCGCAGCGTCGGCAGGCGCCGCGGCAGGTCCGCCGGTGCACGGTACAGCGCGAGCACGGCCTCGAGCGCCGCGAGCGTCAGCTTGCCGACCCGCAGCGCGCGCTTCAGCGGGCTGCGGTTGAGGCGCGCGACGAGATCGCGGCGACCGACGATCAGGCCGGCCTGTGGACCACCGAGCAGCTTGTCACCGCTGAAGGTCACGAGGTCAGCGCCACGGTCGACCGCCTCGCGCACCACCGGCTCATGCGGGAGGCCGAGCTCGCCCAGGTCGACGAGCGCGCCGCTGCCGAGGTCGACCACCAGCGGCACGCCGCGCGCGCGCGCGAGCGGCGCGAGCGCCTCGGTCGGGACGGCAGCGGTGAAGCCGCTGATCACGTAGTTGCTCGGATGCACCTTGAGGATGAGTGCGGTGCGCGGCGACAGTGCCGCCTCGTAGTCGGCGAGGTGCGTGCGGTTGGTCGTTCCCACCTCCACGAGCCGCGCACCGGCCGCGCGCATCAGGTCGGGCAGGCGGAACGAGCCGCCGATCTCGATCAGCTCGCCACGGGACACCAGCACCTCGCGACGCGACGCGAGCGCGTGCAGCACGAGCACCAGCGCCGCGGCGTTGTTGTTCACGACCGTGGCGGCCTCAGCGCCGGTCAGCGCGACGAGCAGACCCTCGATCAGCGAATCGCGCTCGCCGCGCCGGCCGGTCGCGAGGTCGAATTCGAGGTTGACCGGCGCGGCGGCAGCCGCCAGCGTGTCGATCGCCGCCGGCGGGAGCGGCGCGCGCCCGAGATTCGTGTGCAGCACGGTGCCCGTCAGGTTGAAGACCGGCCGCAGACCGGGCGCGAGGGCCTGCCGCAC
>JAFEDP010000477.1 GCA_018241545.1 Pseudomonadota bacterium | reverse complement strand
AACCGCCCGGCGCGCCGCGCTGAGCGTCGCGGCCGCTCGGGCGGCTGCGGCGACTACGGAGCGACGCAGCGCACGCTCCTGCGGCGCCGGGCCGGCCGCCGCTCAAGGGCGGGCGGGGGTCGTCCGATAGCCGGGCATGGACCCGCTCATCCGCCGCCACTTCCCGCCCGGCACCGGTGAATCGCTGCTGCGCATCCTGCGCGTGCAGGTGATGCTGCTCGGGATGTCGCTGTGGGCCACGGCCTCGATCGCGAGCGCCCAGCGCCTCGGCCCGGAGGCCTGGCTCGAGGCCGACCGCGAGGTCCTGACCCTGCCGCCGTCGCGGCGCTAGCGCGCCGCGACCCGGACGGGCGCCGCCGCCGGCGCGCCCGCGCCGGCGGCCTCGCCGGGCTCACCCGACAGGAGCGCGGCGCCGGCCGCGGCGATCACGAGGGCCAGTACGGTTCCGAGCAGGCGTCCGCGGACGATCATCATGACGGCGGCCTCCGTGGCGATGGGCCTACCGTAGCCGCGCAGTCCGGTCGCATAAACCGGACGATCCCTGCAGCAATGTTCGGAAGTTCCGTACAATTGCCGGCCCATGGACCGCCTGCATGCCATGCGCGTCTTCAGCCGCGTCGCGCGCCTCGGCTCCTTCGTCCGCGCCGCGGATGATCTGGAGCTCTCCCGCGCGGCGGTCAGCGAGGCGGTGGCCGGACTCGAGGCGCACCTCGGCTGCCGGCTGCTCACGCGCACCACCCGCCGCGTGGCGCTGACCGGCGAGGGCGCCGAGTACCTGCAGCGCTGCCAGCGCATCCTCGGCGAGGTCGAGGCCGCGGAGGAGGCGGTGCGCAGCGCCGCCGCCCGGCCCCGCGGCACGCTGCGCGTCGACGTGCCGACCGCCTTCGGTCGCGGGCTGCTGGTGCCGGCGCTGCCGGAGTTCCTCGCCCGCTATCCCGAGCTCAGGCTCGACCTGCGCTTCAACGACCGCGTGGTCGACCTCGTGGCCGAGCAGGTGGACATCGCGGTGCGGGTCGGCGCGGTGCGCCCGCAGAGCTACGTCGCGCGGCGCATCGCCACGACACGCCGGGTCATCGTCGCCGCGCCCGCCTACCTCGCGGCGGCCGGCCGGCCGCTGCGTCCGGCCGAGCTCGCCGGCCACCGCCTGCTGGGACTCGCGAGCGGCGCGACCGGCCGCCCGGTCGAGTGGCACCTGAAGGGGGCGCACCCGCCGCTGCCGCCGTTCGCGGTGGTGTTCAACCTCGCCGAGGCGCAGCTCGCCGCGGCCCTCGCCGGCGCGGGGCTCGCGCAGACCATCGACCTGCTCGCCGGCGAGCTGATCGCGCGCGGCCGGCTCGAGACGGTGCTCGACGACTGCGTCGGCGAGGGGCCGCCGATCTCGGTCGTCTACCCGGAGTCGGCGCGCGGCGCGACGCGGGTGCGGGTGTTCGCGGACTTCGCCGAGGGGCTGCTGCTGCGCTGGCGTGAGAGCCTCGCGCGCGGCGTGCGCGACTGAGGGTCAGGGCGCGGCGCGGAACAGGTAGTCGAGGGCGATGCCGAGGAACACCACGAGGCCGAACCAGGCGTTGTTGGTGAAGGCGCGAAAGCACCGCGCCCGGTCGCGGTCGCGGATCAGCCACTGCTGGTAGACGAACAGCGCCGCGCCGGTGGCGAGCGCGCCGTGGAACCAGCCGCCGAGGCGCGCCTGCTCGCCCGCCAGCCACAGCGAGTACAGCACCAGGCCCTGCATCGCGCCGATCACCCAGCGGTCGGCGTCGCCGAACAGGATCGCGGTCGACTTGATGCCGAGCTTCAGGTCGTCGTCGCGGTCGACCATCGCGTACATCGTGTCGTAGACCGCGGTCCACAGCACCCCGGCGATGAACACCAGCCAGGCGAGCCGCGGCACCGCGTGGGTCTCGGCGGCGAAGGCCATCGGCACCGACCACGAGAACGCCGCGCCGAGCCACACCTGCGGCAGCGGGAAGAAGCGCTTCAGGAACGGGTACACGATGGTCAGCACCGCGCCGGCGAGCGCGAACTCGATCGTGAGGCGGTCCAGCGTCAGCACGAGCGCAAGCGCGAGCAGCGACAGGATCGCGTAGACGAGCAGCGCCTCCGGCGCCGACACCGCGCCGGTGGCGAGCGGCCGGTCGCCGGTGCGCGCCACGAGCGGATCGAAGCGCCGGTCGGCGAAGTCGTTGACGGCGCAGCCGGCGGAGCGCGTCAGCACCACGCCGAGCACGAACACCAGGAACACGCGCTCGTGCGGGTGGCCGGCCGAGGCCAGCCACAGGCCCCACAGCGCCGGCCACAGCAGCAGCCAGATGCCGATCGGCCGGTTGAGGCGCACGAGGCGCGCGTAGTCGCCGAGCGTCACGGCGAGCTGGGCGAGGGCCGAGCGGGCGGCCGCCGCGCGCGCGGCGAGGCCGGGCGCCGGGCTCATCATCGATCCGCCCCTTCGAGGAACACTTCCTGCACCAGCAGGCGCCGGCCGCGCAGCTCGAACCACGAGCGGCGCGCCCACAGCACCTCGCCCGCCCGGGCGCCGCGCGCGAGCGCGGCGGCCGCGAGCGGG
>JAFEDP010000476.1 GCA_018241545.1 Pseudomonadota bacterium | reverse complement strand
ACGATCCGCCATCCGCGCGAGAACCTCGGCAAGGTCGACATCGCGACCTGCAAGGAGTGCCACCAGGAGGAGATGGACAAGGTCAAGGACGGCCAGCATGCCAAGAAGGGGCTGACGCCTGAGGTCTGCAGCGGCTGCCACGGCCACCTGCATGCCTCGCAGAAGGCCAAGGACCCGAACAACTCGATGACGGCGGTCAACCAGATCCGCCAGTGCGGCCAGTGCCACCAGAAGATGATGAAGGGCTACCTGGCGAGCGAGCACGCCCGCGCGCTGTTCGCCTCGGGTCTCGTCAGCGCCCCCGCCTGCACCGAGTGCCACGGCGGCGGCCACGAGATCAGGAAGCACGACGATCCGGACGCGGCGACCGCCGCGGCGCATAGCCCCGAGACCTGCGGCAAGTGCCACGCCGGGGTCCTCAAGCAGTGGACCGACAGCGCCCACGGCAAGCTCTGGCAGCAGGGCGGCAAGACCGCCGACGGCAAGGAAGGCCCGGTCTGCATGACCTGCCACCAGGCGCATGCGATCAAGGCGCCGACCAGCGCCGAGATGCGCCAGCACTTCCCGAGCGACTGCGGCCACTGCCACGACAAGCTGTACGAGTCGTTCCACGACAGCTTCCACGGCAAGGCGAGCGAGCTCGGCTACACCGCGGTCGCGATGTGCGCGGACTGCCACACGCCGCACCACAACCTGAAGCCCTCCGATCCGCGTTCGAGCGTCAACCCGGCGAACCTCGGGAAGACCTGCGGCAAGTGCCACGAGGGCCAGGTCAACGCCTCGTTCCTGACCTTCGATCCGCACGCGCGGCCGAGCGACCCGACGCGCAACCCGTACCTGTACTGGGTCTGGCTCGGCATGACGGGCCTGCTGCTCGGCGTGTTCGGCTTCTTCGGACTGCACGACCTGCTGTGGCTGCAGCGTGCGATCGTCGGCACGCTGCGCGGCGAGTTCAAGGCCGCGCGGCGCGAGGAGGGCCCGTACGTCCGGCGCTTCTCGGGCGCGCAGATGACCGTGCACGTCACGATCATCCTGAGCTTCCTGCTGCTGGCGGCGACGGGACTGCCGCTCAAGTTCGCCGCGGCGCCATGGGCGCCGTCGCTGATGAAAGTCCTGGGCGGGCCGGTGGCCGCCGGCGTGCTGCATCGCCTCGCGGCGATCGTCACCTTCGGCTACTTCCTGTACCACCTCGGCACGGTCGTCTACCAGATGTTCGTGCGCAAGCAGCGCGGCTTCCTGTGGGGTCCGCGCTCGATGGTCCCGCAGCCGAGCGACGTGCGCGACCTGCTCGCCATGTTCGGCTACTTCCTGTACCGGCGCGAGCGGCCGCAGTTCGACCGCTGGACCTACTGGGAGAAGTTCGACTACCTGGCGGTGTTCTGGGGCGTGGCCATCATCGGCCTCACAGGCCTCGTGCTGTGGTTCCCGGGCGGGTTCACCAAGGTGCTGCCGGGCTGGGCGCTCAACGCCGCCTACATCGCGCACAGCGACGAGGCGCTGCTGGCCACCGGCTTCATCTTCCTGTTCCACTTCTTCCACACGCACCTGCGTCCGGAGAGCTTCCCGATGGATCTCGTGGTGTTCACCGGCCGCATGCCGCTCGAGCGCTTCAAGGAGGAGCGGCCGCTCGAGTACCAGCGGCTCGTCGAGAACAATCAGCTCGACGCGCTGATCGTGCCCGCGCCAACCCATGGCGACCGCGTGCGGGCCTACGTGTTCGGCTTCGCCGCCGTCGCGATCGGCCTCGCGCTCGCCGTCGGGATCTTCGTGGCCCTGCTCGGCGGGCTGCTGCACTGAGCCGGGTCCACACCAACTGAGGTCGTTCCATGGTTAAGACGCTGTTCTCCGCCCTGACGCGCAACTTCCTGAGCCTGCTCGGCGTCCTGTTCGCCGGCGGGGCGGGCGTCCTGATCCTGCTGCTCGCGGCCTTCGGGGTGGGCGGGCTGAAGACGGGCTCCTACCTCGAGATCATGACGTTCCTGGTGCTGCCGGGCGTGCTGGTGCTCGGCCTCGTGCTGATCCCGGTGGGGCTGTGGGTGCAGCGCTGGCGCGAGCGGGTGGCCGCCGCGCGCGGCGCGAGCGCCCCCGGACTGCCGGTCATCGACCTCAACCGCCCGACGACGCGCAATGCGCTGATCCTCGGCGTGCTGCTGTCGCTCGCGGTCGTGATGATCCTGGCCGGCGCCGGCTACAAGGGCGTCGAGATCCTCGAGTCGACCGAGTTCTGCGGCCAGGCCTGCCATGTGTCGATGCAGCCCGAGGCCACCGCGCACGAGCGCTCGCCGCACGCCAACGTCGCCTGCGTGCAGTGCCACGTCGGGCCGGGCGCGAGCTGGTTCGTGAAGTCGAAGATCAACGGCCTGTGGGAGATGGTCGAGGTCGCCTTCAACTTCTACCCGCGCCCGATCCCGGTGCCGATCCATACGCTGCGCCCGGCGCGCGAGGTCTGCGAGGAGTGCCACTGGCCGACCAAGTTCGTCGGCGACAAGCTCGTCATCCGTACGCACTTCGGCGAGGACGAGACGAACTCGGTCACGAAGAACGTGCTGATGCTGCACGTCGGCG
>JAFEDP010000475.1 GCA_018241545.1 Pseudomonadota bacterium | reverse complement strand
GAGCGGCGCATTCGTCGGACCGTAGCTCGCGACGGACATGAGCGGCACCTGTGCCGTCCCGGCCCCGGGGACGTACACGACGCGCAGCGCCTCCGAGTTGACCAGGAATCGCGGGTCGGCCTCCATCACCACGTGGTACTGGTTGAGCGGGTTATAGATCGTCGACACCTGCCGCTGCCCGAACCAGTCATACAGGATCGAGTCCACCGTGCGGACGTTGAGCGCAAGGCGCGCCACGGCGTCGCGGTCCATGGTCACGGTCGTCTGCAGCCCCTTGTCCTGGGCATCGGTGTTGACATCGGCGAGCTGCGGAACATCGGCCAGCGCATTGCGCACGCGCGGCTCCCAGGCCCGCAATTCCTCGAGAGAGTCGGCCTGCAGGGTGTACTGGTACAGGGCGTTGGCCGGGCGCCCGCCCATGCGGATGTCCTGCGCGGACTGCAGGTACAGCACGGCGCCCTCTTGGTGCGTCAGTGGATAGCGCAGCCGATTGATCACCTGGTCCACGGTCACCTTCCGCTCGGCGACGGGCTTCAGCGACATGAACATGAATGCGCTGTTGCGCTGGCCGCCCCCGGTGAACGCCACGACGTTGTCGACCGCCGGGTCCGCCTTCACCAGCGCCACGAAGCGCTGGACCTTCTCGGCCATCGCCTGGAACGACAGGCTCTGGTCGCCCTGCACGTTGCCGACCACCCGGCCCGTGTCCTGCTGCGGCAGGAAGCCCTTCGGGACCACAACGTACAGGTACACGTTCAGCAGCGCCGTGAGGAACAGGGTCACGAGCACCAGGGCGCCGTGGTCCAGCGCCCACTCGAGCGCCCGCCGATACCCGGCGCGGGCGTCGGTGAACCAGCGCTCGAGAGCCGCCCCCAGCCTCGTCACCGGCCGCTCGGCCCGGGCTCGCAGCAGCCGCGACGCCAGCATTGGGGTCGTCGTCAGCGAGACGACCAGCGAGATCACGATGGCCGCCGCCAGCGTGATCGCGAACTCGCGGAACAGGCGCCCGAAGATGCCCGGCATCAGCAGGATCGGGATGAACACGGCGATGAGGGAGATGCTCATCGCGAGCACGGTGAAGCCCACTTCCTTCGCGCCGACCAGCGCCGCCCGCATCGGCCGCATGCCCTGCTCGACGTGACGCATGATGTTCTCGAGCACCACCACGGCGTCGTCCACGACGAAGCCCGTGGCGACCGTCAGCGCCATCATCGAGAAGATGTCCAGGCTGAAGTCGCAGAAGTACATGACGGCCAACGTGCCGAGCAGCGACACCGGCACGACCACGATCGACACGAACGAGGCCCGCGCGTCGCCGAGGAACGCGTAGGTCACGAGCGTCACCAGCAGGATTGCGATGGCGAGCGTGCGCTCGACCTCGCGCAGCGAGGCGCGAATCGTCGGCGTGCGGTCGATCATCACGTCGAGACTCATCGTGCCCGGGACCGCCGCCCGCAGCTGCGGCAGGACCGCCTGAACCCGTGCGACGGTCTCGACGATGTTGGCGTTGGGCTGGCGATTGATGAAGAGCAGCACGGCCGGCTTGCCGTTGGCGATGCCCGAGTTCCGCACGTCCTGGACCGAGTCGGTCACCGTCGCCACGTCCGCGAGCCGCACAGCCGCGCCGTTCTGGTAGCTGATGATGGTCGGCAGGTACTCGGCCGCGGTCCGCGCCTGGTCGTTGGCAAGTATCTGCCAGTGCCGCTCGCCTTCCTCGACGGCGCCCTTCGGGCGGTTCGCGTTGACCGCCACGATCGCCGCGCGGACCGTCTCCGGCGAGATGCCGTTGTGGGCGAGCGCGAGCGGGTCCAACTCGACCCGCACTGCGGGCAGCGAGCCGCCACTCACCGACACCTGCCCGACGCCCTGCACCTGCGAGATCTTCTGGGCGACGATCGTCGATGCGACGTCGTAAACCTCGCCGGGCGTGTGCGTCGAGGACGTCATGGCAATGACCATGATCGGCGCGTCGTTGGGGTTCACCTTGCGCCAGGTCGGGAGGCTCGGCAGGGCCGTCGGCAGCAACGCCCGCGCAGCATTGATCGCCGCCTGCACGTCGCGCGCGGCACCGTCGATGTCGCGGTCGAGGTCGAACTGCAGCGTGATGCGGGTCGATCCCAGCGAGCTCGACGAGGTCATCTCCGTAATGCCGGCGATCCGGCCCAGTGACCGCTCGAGCGGCGTCGCCACGGTCGCCGCCATGGTCTCCGGACTCGCGCCCGGCAGCGAGGCCTGGATGCTGATGGTCGGAAAGTCCACCTGGGGCAGGGCGGAGACCGGCAGGCCGAAGTAGGCGAGGACCCCCGCCAGCGCGACCCCGATCGTGAGCAGCGTCGTCGCGACTCGGCGCTGGATGAACGGTCGGGAGAGGCTCGCCTCGTCGTCCCGAGCGTCCCCGGCGGGTAGTTCCTGGCCCGGCTCTGTCATGTCGCGGAACCCGCAGCCGGCGCCGGCGCCCGCGCCTCCCGCAGCCGCCTCGCCAGCGAGTCGAAGGCGAGGTAGATCACCGGCGTCGTGAACAGGGTCAGCACCTGGCTGACGAGCAGCCCGCCGACCCTGGTCAGGCCGAGC
>JAFEDP010000474.1 GCA_018241545.1 Pseudomonadota bacterium | reverse complement strand
ACAGCCACACGACCATCTCGTCGCTCGCCGGCGAGTCGCCGAGGCCCGTCAGGCCCTCGACGACGCGGACCTCGAGGAACACCAGGGCCATCGCGAGGCTGCGCGTCATCCAGCGGCGATGCCGCTCGATGTCGCGCTGCGAGATGAACCAGAGCGCCATGCCGGTCGCCAGCATCCACAGCAGTGCGAACACCGCGCCGGCGACGCCGAAGGACGGCGCGTAGCCGATCGCCTGGTCAAGGACGGCGAGCACCGCGCCACAGGGCGCCGCGAAGCCGACCGCGCAGGCGTAGAGCCAGCCGGAGGCGCGGTGCACGGCCGGATGGCGCGCCCGCAGGCGGGAGCTGAACTGGCCGAGCCCGAGCAGCAGCGCGAGACCGCCGGCGAGTCCGTGGGGCAGAAGCCAGGGCGCGAACGCGCGCAAGTGCGGCCAGGCCGGGTCCGCGGGATCGATCAGGAAGTGCTCGTTGTGCCACAGCACGTAGCCGAGCATCAGCGTGATCGCGCCGAATAGCGCGAGCTTGGCGCGCCCGCTGCCGGAACGGGCGCCTGGCGATGGAACGGTGACCACGCTCAATCCTCCCCGCCCGACCGCCGCGGGCTTTCGCGACCAGCCGCCTCGGCCGCGCGCCTACGCCGCCGGCGTCCGCCCGGCGGGCGGCGCCCAGCGGATCGGCGCGATCCGCGGCAGCACGACCACCCAGCCGAAGAAGCCCACCAGATTGACGATGCCGGCGATCGCGAAGGCGGTCGCGTAGGACCCGCCCTCGGCATCGATCAGGATGCCGGCGAAGAACGGGGCGATGATGCCCGGCAGGTTGCCGATCATGTTCTGTACGCCCACCCAGCGCGCCGTGGCGGCCGGTCCCGCGAGGATCTGCGGGATGCCGAAGTAGCCCGGCGAGGAGAAGCCCAGCACGATCTCGTAGACGAAGAGACAGGCGATGCAGCCTCGCACCGGCAGCACCGCCATGCCGAACATGCAGGCGATGCCGAGCAGGTGCGCCAGCCCCATCGGCAGCTTGTAGGCGAGCGTCGGCGACCGGCCGGCGCGCACCCAGGCGTCGATGGCCCAGCCGGCGAAGAGTGCGGCCGCGGCGTTGACCAGGTAGGCGAAGGACACCACCTGCGCCATGCTCTCCATCGAGAAGCCACGGCCCCTGACCAGGTAGGTCGGCAGCCAGCCGAGGATGAAGTACCAGTTGTAGTTGCCCGCGAAATGCCCGATCGCCGCGCCCCACAGGCCGCGCTGGCGCAGGATCGCGGCCATCGGCGGGGCATCGCCGTCGCCAGCCGGCGTGCGCGCGGTCGACTCGGCGACCCGCACGCGCGCCCACGGCAGCAGCCACAGCAGCGAGACGGCGCCGAACAGCACGAACACCGGGCGCCACCCGACGCGCGCCATCAGCAGCCCGCCGAGCAGCGTCCCGACGGCCGGCCCGACCAGGTAGCCGAAGCCGATCACGCCGTTGGCGATGCCGATGTGTGCGCGGTCGACGCAGGTGGCGATCAGCTTGGAGCTGCTCGGGAAGGCGGCCGTCTCGCCCAGGCCGAGCACGAGACGCAGCGCCATGATCGCGGCAAAGCTGCCGGAGAAGCCCGTCAACAGCGTCGCGACCGACCACAGCGCCGCGCCGAGCCCGAGGGTGAACTTCGCGCCGTAGCGGTCGGCGAGCCAGCCGCCCGGCACCATCGCCAGCACGTAGGTCAGGTAGAAGCCCGACAGCAGAGCCCCGAACTGCTTACCCGACAGGTGCAGCTCGTCCTGGATCAGGGGTCCGGCGGTCGCGAGGTTGCCGCGGTCGACGTAGTTGATGAACAGCGACAGCGCCATCAGCAGCACGAGCCGCCCCGGCGGCGTCGGCGCCCGGTCGTTAGGCAATGGCGTGTCCCCCCAGCCCCGCGACGATGCTACGCGACCGCCGCCGCGGGCGCCACGGCCGCGCCGCCCGCCGGCGGGACCCGCGGCTCAGCCGCCGAGCGGCCGCAGCAGGCTGCGCGAGATGATGTGGCGCTGGATCTCGCTGGTGCCTTCCCAGATGCGCTCGATGCGCGCATCGCGCCAGATCCGCTCGAGCGGCAGGTCCGCCATCAGGCCCATGCCGCCGTGGATCTGCAGCGCCTCGTCCGCCACCATGGCCAGCATCTCCGTGGCCTTGACCTTGGCCATGGCCATGTCCATGTCGGTGCTGATGCCGCGGTCGTGTTTCCACGCCGCTTCCAGCACCAGCAATTCGGCGCAGCGCAGCTCCACCGCCATGTCGGCCAGCTTGAAGCTCACCCCCTGGAACTTGCCGATCTGCTGGCCGAACTGCACGCGCTCCACTGCCCATTGCTTGGCGAGGTCGAGCGCCCGCTCGGCGCGTCCCAGGCAAGTCGCCGCCACCTGCAGACGCGTGCCACCGAGCCAGGTGTTGGCGACATCGAACCCTTTGTGCACCTCGCCCAGCACCGCCGAGCGCGGCACGCGGCAGTCGTTGAACTCCAAGATGCAGTTGTTGTAGCCGCGGTGCGAGACATTCTTGTAACCGGGCCGGACCGTGAATCCCGGGGTGCCCATGTCGACCAGGAAGGCGGTGATCA
>JAFEDP010000473.1 GCA_018241545.1 Pseudomonadota bacterium | reverse complement strand
TGCTCGACGAGATCGAGAAGGCGCACCCGGACGTGTTCAACCTGCTGCTGCAGGTCATGGACCACGGCACGCTGACCGACAACAACGGCCGCAAGGCGGACTTCCGCCACGTCATCATCGTGATGACCACCAACGCCGGCGCCGCCGACATGGCCCGCAACACCATCGGCTTCACGCCGAGCGACAACGCCCCGGACGGCCTCGAGGCGATCCGGCGCATGTTCTCGCCGGAGTTCCGCAACCGCCTCGACGCGGTCGTGCAGTTCGCGCCGCTCGAGCCGGTGACCATCGAGCGCGTCGTCGACAAGCTCATCGTCGAGGTCGAGGCGCAGCTCGAGCAGAAGGGCGTGCAGCTCAGCGTCGACGACGACGCGCGGCGCTGGATCGCGCAGAAGGGCTACGACCCGCGCATGGGGGCCCGGCCGATGGCGCGCCTGATCCAGGAGCGCATCAAGCGTCCGCTGGCCGAGGAACTGCTGTTCGGGCGGCTCGCCGCCGGCGGCAGCGTGCGCGTGCGCCTCGCGGCGGGCGGCGACGGGCTCGAGGTGGAGGCGCGCGGGGCGGAGGAGCCGCTGCTCCTCAAGTAGCGTCGCGGCCTAGCGGCCGCGGTACACGATGCGACCCTTGCTGAGGTCGTAGGGGGTCATCTCGACGGTGACGACGTCGCCGGTCAGGATGCGAATGTAGTTCTTGCGCATCTTGCCCGAGATGTGCGCCGTCACCACGTGGCCGTTCTTGAGCTTCACCCGAAAGGTGGTGTTAGGCAGGGTCTCGACGACCTCGCCTTCCATCTGAATCGCTTCCTCTTTCGACATTCTCGGTCCGGGTGGCTGAGCGGCGCCGCATTGTGCCCAAACGCGCCCACGCTGGCAATCAAGGCTGTCGCGCCGGCGCCACGGGCCAGGCGGGCGGCTCGGCCGCGACCAGGTCCCGCAGCCGGGCCAGGAACCGGGCCCTCGGCCACGCCTCGGCGCCGAGGCTCGCGAGGTGCGCCGTGGGCAGCTGGCAGTCGATGAGCTCGAGGCCACGGCCCAGGGCCTCGTCCACGAGGCGCGCCAGCGCCACCTTGGAGGCGTCGCGCGCGCGGCTGAACATCGATTCGCCGAAGAAGACCCGCCCGAGGGCGACGCCGTAGAGACCGCCCACCAGCCGGTCGCCCTGCCAGGTCTCGATCGAGTGCGCGAGGCCGAGCGCGTGCAGGGCCTCGTAGGCGTGGCGCATCGCGGGGGTGATCCAGGTGCCCGCGTCGTCGGCGCGCGGCGCGGCGCAGGCCGCGATCACCGCCGCGAAGTCCGTATCGAGGCGCGTCTCATAGCCGCGGTTGCGGATCGACTGGCCGAGGCTGCGGCTGCGCCGGAAGCGGCCGGGCTCGATCACCGCGCGCGGGTCGGGCGACCACCACAGGATCGGCTGGCCGCGGCTGAACCAGGGGAAGATGCCCCGCCGGTAGGCGCCGAGCAGCCACTGCGGGGTAAGCGCCCCGCCCGCGGCGAGCAGACCGTTGGGGTCGGCGAGCGCGCGCTCGGGGTCCGGCAGGCGCGCCGGGTCGTCGTCGGCCGCGAGCCAGGGCAGCGGGGCCGGCCCGGTCACGGGGCGCCGGGCAGGTCGAGCGGGCGCTCCTCGCGGCGGAACGGCACGTGCCGGCCCGCCTCGGCGGCGTAGGCCTCGACCGCGGCGCGCTCCTCGGCGAGGTAGCGGCCGATCGCCTCGGCGAAGCGCGGGTCGTGGATCAGGTGCGCCGAGTGGGTCAGGGTCGGGGCGAAGCCGCGCGCGATCTTGTGCTCGCCCTGCGTGCCCGGCTCGAAGCGCGCGAGCCCCTCGCGGATGCAGTACTCGATGCCCTGGTGGTAGCAGGCCTCGAAGTGCAGGCTGTGGAAGTCGCCGGCCGCGCCCCAGTAGCGGCCGTAGAGCGCATCGCCGCCGCGGAAGAAGATCGCGCAGGCCACGACCCTCTCGCCCTTGAGCGCCCGCAGCACCTGCGGCTGGCAGGCGGGCGCGGCGGACAGCCGCAGGAAGCAGTCGAGCGGCAGGTACGGCTCGTGGCCGTGGCGGTGGAAGGTGCTGGCCATGAGCGCGTGCACCTCGCGCCACTCGGCGCGCGAGAGCTCGGCGCCCGCCGCCCACGCGAAGCGGATGCCGGCTTCCTCGACGCGGCGCCGCTCGCGGCGGGCCTTCTTGCGCTTCTCGGCGGTGAAGGTGGCGAGGAAGGCCTCGAAGTCCGCGTAGCCCTGGTTGCGCCACTGGAACTGGCAGTCGATGCGCGTGAGCAGGCCCGCCGCGCCGAGCCAGGCCGACTCCTCCGCGGTCGTGAACTGCACGTGCAGCGAGGAGGCGCGCGGCAGGTGCCGGCGCGCCGCCTCGAGCAGCGCCGCCCGCACGCGGCCGCGGTCGGCGTCGGGGCGCACCAGCAGGCGCGGCCCGGTCGCGGGCGTGAACGGGGTCGCGGCCACGAGCTTCGGGTAGTAGCGCAGCCCGTGGCGGCGGTAGGCCTCGGCCCAGGCGAAGTCGAACACGAACTCGCCCCACGAGTGGCTCTTCTCGTAGAGCGGCAGTGCCCCGACGAGCGTCCCCCCGGCGCGCAGC
>JAFEDP010000472.1 GCA_018241545.1 Pseudomonadota bacterium | reverse complement strand
AGGCGGTGCGCGCCGCCGTGGCGCAGGGCGCGACGCTCCCGGACGACGTCTACGCGCGCACGCTCGTGCGCGCCAACCTGCGCCTGCCCGAGCCGCGCGCGGTGGAGGCGCTGCGCGTGCGCATCGAACTCAAGGACCGCGAGGGCGTGCTGCCGGCGCTCGACGGGCCCGGCGAGCGCGTGCTCGAGCGCGGCGCCGACCACGTCGTGCTCGAGGTCACCGCGCCGGTCGCGCCCGACGGGCGCTCCGACCGGGCAGCGCCGGCGCCGGCGGGCGGGCGGCCGGACACGCAGGCGAACGCGGTGCTGCAGGCCGACGACCCGGCCGTGGTCGCGCTCGCCGCAACGCTGCGCATCCGCGGGGCCGGCCCGTACCGCCAGGCGCGCGCGCTGCAGGACTGGGTCGCGACCCACCTGGAGTTCGACCCGGGCCTCGGGCTCGTGCCCGCCTCCGAGGCGGTGCGCGACCGCCGCGGCAGCTGCCTCGCCTCGGCGGTGCTACTGGCCTCGCTCGCGCGCGCGCTCGACATCCCGGCGCGGGTGGTGGTCGGCTATGCGTACGTCGCCAACGTGTTCGCCGGCCATGCGTGGACCGAGATCGAGTCCGGCGGCCGCTGGCTGCCGCTCGATGCGGCGCTCTACCGGCCGGGACCGGCCGATGCGGCACGCATCGCGCTCGCGCGCCAGTTCGGCGAGCCCGGCGCCGGTCTCGCCGAGGTCGTCGGCCTGCTCGGCCACGAGCGCATCCGCGTGCTCGCCTTCCGCCTGCATGGCCGCTGGACCGAGGTCGCGGACGGTGCCGCCGCCTACGAGCTGCAGCAGGAGCGCTACCGCAACCCCTGGCTCGGCCTCGAGGTCGGGCGCCCGGAGGGATTCCGGTTCGCGCAGCTGGATGCGACCTACCCCGACAGCACCGTCGTCGCGCTCCTCGCCGACGACGGTTCGCAGCTGCGCCTGCGCGTCCTCAATGGCGATGCGCGCGCGTCGACGCCCGCGCAGCTGCTCGCGCAGGCGGGCTTCGTCGGGCGCCTTGTGCCGCTGCGCGTCGCCGAACATCCGGCACTGCGGGTGCGGAGCGGGCCGCGCGCGGCGCTCGCCTTCCGCCAGGGTGCGGACCTGTGGCTCGTGACCGCGGAGGGTCCGCGGGCGCTGTCGGCGTTCGGGTCGTGGCTCGGGCAGATCCACCTCGCGGCGGGTCCCGCGCCGCCGCTGGCGACGCCGCGCCATTGAGGCGGCGGCGCGCGCCGCGCGCTAGCGGCGGCGTCGAGCCGCCGCGAGACCGAGGCCGGCCACCCCAAGGCCGAGCAGGCTGAGGGTCGCGGGCTCCGGGACGAAGGCGAGCGGGGCGTCCGCCGCGCACGAACCGCCCGCCTCGACCCGCCCGCCCTCCGGGCAGGGCGCGGGCTCGGCCATCACCGCGGTGGCGAGGCCCATGGAGGCGACGAGCGTGAAGATTCGGCTGCGGACCACGTAATGCTCCCCTGCGTGGGCGAGCTCATCGGCGCCGGCCGCACGTACGCCTCCTCTTGCAAGGGCCGCGCCAGATTTTAAGTATCGATATATTTCAATTATTTGTCGACTTTATCTCGAATGAATCTCGGCGTTCGTGTAAGGGAATTCGACGCACCGCGGCGCGGCGCGCCCCGCTATGGGCGCGGCGCGCGCTCCATGCGCCGGTGTCCGGGCACCGCGTGGAAGGGGCTCGCGAGCCTCGAGGGACGCTCCGCCACCACCCGGAACCCGAGGCGCGCGTACAGCGACTCGGCCCGCGGGTTCGTGACCGCGACGTCGAGCGCGGCGACGCGGTGGCGGGCCGGGTCGGCACGCGCGATGAGCGCCTGCACGAGCGCGGCGCCGAGCCCCTGCCCGCGCCGTTCCGGCCGCACGCCGAGGTGGGCGAGGTAGAACTCGCTCGCCCGCGGCGGACGGATGACGCGCTCGACGGCGAGCCCGCGGGCGATGACGCCGGGCGCGCGTGCGAGGCCCGTCGCGAGGATCTGGCGCGCGGCCGCCAGCGTGAAGGCGAGCGTCGCGCGACCGTCCCACGCCGCACCCGCCGCCACCACCTCGCCGCCATCGACGACGACGACGTGGTTGCGCCAGCCGAACTCGCCGGCGCCGTCGACGAAGGCGGCGTGCAGGAAGCGCTGCGCGGCGCCGGCGGCGCCATGCGCGAACACGTAGTCGAAGGTCGCCGGCCCCGAGCTGTAGATGAGCGGTACCGCCGCCGGCGCGTCGGCGGGCGTGGCTGCGCGGATCGTGCAGCCCCCGGCCACTGGCTCCATGGTCATCCCCTGCGAGTCCCGCCGCTACGCTAGCCGATCGGCGCGCCGCGCGCCCGGGCGTCCGCCTTGCCGCGCCGGCGATGCGCGGCGTAGGCTCGCCCGTCCCCCGCGAGGAGATCCCGCATGCCGAGCGTCCTGCTGCTCGGCGCCGTGCTCGGCGCCGGCTTTGCCCATCCCACCCCCGCCCCGCCCGCCGAGCTGCCGGTGGCCGAGTACCAGGCGCGCCGCGCGCGGGTGCTGGCCGAACTCGGCGGCTGCGTCGCGGTGCTGAGCGCCCAGGGAGCCCCGAGCGGCGTCACCGA
>JAFEDP010000471.1 GCA_018241545.1 Pseudomonadota bacterium | reverse complement strand
CTCGCCGTGGCCGCGCTCGTCGCGCTGGCGCTCGCGCTCACCGCCTGCGGCCACCGCGGCGACGCTGGCCCCGAGACCGCGGCCCGCCCGGTGCGCGTGGCCCCGGTGCGCAGCGCCGCGCTCGCCGACACGGTGCGCGCCGTGGGCCTGCTGACGCCGAAGGACGAGGCGCGCCTGTCCTTCAAGGTCGGCGGCGTCGTCGACTCGATCCGCGTCGAGGAGGGCGCGACGGTACGCGCCGGGCAGCTGCTCGCCGAGCTCAAGCGCGCCGAGGTCGACGCCGCGGTCGAGCAGGCGCGCCAGGCCTCCGCCAAGGCGGCGCGCGACCTCGAGCGCGCGCGCGCGCTGTACGCCGACGGCGTCGCCACGCTCGAGCAGGTGCAGGACCTCACCACCGCCGCGAGCGTCGCCGCCGCGGCGCTCAGGGGCGCGGAGTTCAACGCCTCCTACGCGCGCATCGTCGCGCCCGGGGCGGGCGTGGTGCTCAGGAAGCTCGCCGAGGCGCACGAGCTCGTGCAGGCGGGCCAGCCGGTGCTGGTGGTCGGCGGCGCCGGGCGCGGCTGGATCGTGCGGCTCGGGCTCGCCGACCGGGACGTCGTGCGGATCGCGCCCGGCGTCGCGGCCCGCGTGACCTTCGACGCCTGGCCCGGTCAGACCTTCGACGGCCGCGTCGCCAACGTCGCCTCGAGCGCCGACCCCGCGACCGGCACGTTCGCGGTCGAGGTGCAGGTCGAGCCGGGCGCGGCGCGCTTCGTGCAGGGGCTGGTCGCCAAGGTCACGCTGACGCCGGCCGCGGCGCGCGTCGGCGCGGTGGTGCCGGTGCAGGCGCTGGTCGAGGCGAGCGGCAGCGAGGCGAGCGTGTTCGTGCTCGACCGTGCACGCGGCGCGGTGCGGCGCACGACCGTGCGCATCGGCCGCCTGAGCGGCACCGAGGTCGAGGTGCTCGAGGGGCTCACGCCCGGCGAGGAGGTCGTCGTCGACGGCGGCGCGTTCCTCGACAACGGCGAGGCCGTGCAGGTCGCCGCCGACGCCGCGCACGGCGCGGCGCCGGCCGGCTGAGGGGCGCGCCGGTGAGCCTGTGGGGATTCGCGGTCCGGCGCTGGCAGTTCACGCTGGTGCTGTTCGCGCTCCTGATCGCGCTCGGCGCCGCGAGCTTCGTCAGCATCGCGCGCTCCGAGGACCCGACCTTCCCGTTCCCGGCCACCACGATCACGGTCGTCTGGCCCGGCGCCGACCCGAGCGACATGGAGCGCATGGTCGTCAAGCCGCTCGAGGACGCGATCAACTCGCTCGACAACGTCAAGAAGATCGCCAGCTCCGCCTACGACGGGCTCGCGGTGGTGCACGTCGAGTTCCACTACGGCTCGGACCCGGAGAAGAAGCAGGACGAGGTCATCCGCGAGTTCAACCGCATCCGGCCGACGCTGCCGCCGGACATCGCGCAGATCGACATCATCAAGAACAACCCCGGGCTCGTGAACATCGTGCAGTTCGCGCTGGTCTCCGACAGCGCCAGCTACCGCGAGCTCAAGGAGCGCGCCGAGAACCTGCGCGACCTGATCGAGACCGTGCCGGGCGTGCGCACGGCCGAGACCTGGGCCTTCCCGCGGCCCGAGCTGCGCGTCGCGGTCGACCTCGAGCGCCTGGCGCGCGCCGGCGTCACGCTCGGCCAGGTGACGCAGGCGATCCAGGGCCAGGACGCCAGCGTGCCGGGCGGCGCGGTCGACGTCGGGCTGCGCCGCTACAACCTGCGCACCTCGGGCGGCTACACCTCGCTCGCGCAGCTCGAGGACACGGTGGTCGGCGGTGCGGCCGGGCGCATCGTGCGGCTGCGCGACGTCGCGAGCGTCGCCTGGGCCACCGAGGAGCACGCCTATACCGGCCGCTACAACGGCCGGCGCGCGGTGTTCGTCACCGCCAACCAGAAGGACAACACCAACATCTTCCGGGTGCGCGACGGCATCTACGCCAAGCTCCCGGACTTCGAGCGCTCGCTGCCGGCCGGCATCCGCCTCGAGCACGGCTTCGACCAGTCGCGCAATGTCGCCCGCCGCCTCGACCGGCTCGGCGGCGACTTCGCGCTCGCCGTCGGGCTGGTGCTCCTGACGCTGCTGCCGCTCGGGCTGCGCGCCGCCGGCGTCGTGATGATCTCGATCCCGCTGTCGCTCGCGATCGGGCTCGCGCTGCTGTATCTCGCCGGCTTCGGCCTCAACCAGCTGTCGATCGCCGGCTTCGTGCTCGCGCTCGGGCTGCTGGTCGACGACTCGATCGTGGTGGTGGAGAACATCGCGCGCCACGTGCGCGAGGGCTACGGCCGGGTCGAGGCCGCGATCCGCGCCACCGACCAGATCTACCTCGCCGTGCTCGGCTGCACGGCGACGCTGCTGCTCGCGTTCCTGCCGCTGCTGTTCCTGCCGGAGGGCGCCGGCGAGTTCATCCGCTCGCTGCCGGCGGCGATCCTGTTCACGGTGCTGGCGTCGCTGTTCGTGGCCCTGACGGTGATCCCGTTCCTCGCCAGCCGCCTGCTGCGCGGCGGCGCCGCGGCCGCGCCGCCCGCCGGGGGCGGCCTGCCGGCCGCGGCGCGGCGCTTCGTG
>JAFEDP010000470.1 GCA_018241545.1 Pseudomonadota bacterium | reverse complement strand
CCGCAGAAGATCGAGGCCGCACGGACGCGCCACGCCGCGCTCGCGGCCGAGGTCGCCGCACTCGGCGTCCCGCTCGCGGCCGGCCAGTGCGGCGAGCTGTGCCCCCTGCTCGCGCCGTGGCTCGCGACGGTCACCGCCCCGCTCAGCGCCGGGGTGGCGCTGTTCCTCGACTACGGCACGGCGCGCGCCGAGCTGTACGCCCCGGCGCGCGCCGCCGGCACGCTCGCCTGCTTCCACCGCCAGCGCCGGCACGACGACCCGTTCGTGCGCACCGGCCTGCAGGATGTGACCGCGTGGGTCGACTTCACGCGCGTGGCCGAGGCGGCGCTCGCCTGCGGGCTCGAGGTCGCCGGCTACACGACCCAGGCGCACTTCCTGCTCGCGACCGGCTTCGAGGCGCACCTCGCGGCGCTGCGCGCCGAACTGCCGCCGTCGCGCGAGCCGCTCGCGGCGCGTGCCGCGGCGCGCCTGGTGCTGCCGAGCGACATGGGCGAGCGCTTCAAGTGCCTCGCGCTCGCGCGCGGCTACGACGCGCCGCTCGCAGGCTTCGCGCTCAGGGACTTCACGGCGACGCTGTAGGCCGTGCCGCGCACAGCGCGCGCAGCGCCTCCAGGCGCCGCTCGCGCAGCCGCGCCCCGATCGCGGCGCCGTCGAGCCCGCCGCGCTCGGCCGGATCCAGCGCCACCGGCTGCACCGCCGCGAGCGCCGCGCGCAGGAAGCGGCCCTGCGGGTAGTCGCGCTCCTCGAAGCCGGTGCGCCCGCGCAGGTCCGCCTCGCAGGCGAGCAGGAACTCCTCGAAGCGCTCCGGGCGCCTGAGCGCGTCGCAGTGCTCGAGCAGCTCTAGCACCGTCGCGGGCCTGAGCTCCAGCGCCCGGTGCGCGAGGCCGTGGTGGCGCGCCACCAGGACCGCGAGCTCACGGTAGTCGACCGGGATGCGCAGCCGCGCCGCCAGCGCCTCGATCAGCTGCGCGCCGCGCGCCTCGTGGCCCACGTGCTTGGGCCATTCGGCCGGCGGCGTCGCGCCCTTGCCGAGGTCGTGCGTGAGCGCCGCGAAGCGCACGCGCGGCGCGCTCGTCAGGCGCGCCGCCGCCGCGAGCACGAGCCCGACGTGCACGCCGGTGTCGACCTCGGGATGCCAGCGTTCGGGCTGGGGCACGCCGTACAGCCGGTCGAGCTCGGGGAACACCACCGCGAGCGCGCCGGACTCGCGCAGCACCGCGAGGAACGCCGCCGGCGCGGGCTCGGCGAGCGCCTTGGCGGTCTCGGCCCAGACGCGCTCGGGCACGAGCGCCGCGGCCTCGCCCGCGGCGACCATCGAGCGCATCAGCGCCATCGTCTCCGGGGCCACGCTGAAGCCAAGCGGCTCGAAGCGGGCGGCGAAGCGCGCCACGCGCAGGATCCGCACCGGGTCCTCGGCGAACGCGGCGGACACGTGGCGCAGCTGGCGCGCCTCGAGGTCGCGCGCGCCGCCGTAGGGGTCGACGAGCCGCCCGTCGGCGTCGCGCGCCATGGCGTTGATCGTCAGGTCGCGGCGCCGCAGGTCGTCCTCGAGCGTCACCGCCGGCGAGTGCTCGGTGACGAAGCCGCGGTAGCCGGGCCCGGTCTTGCGCTCGGTGCGGGCGAGCGCGTGCTCCTCGCGCGTCTCGGGGTGCAGGAACACCGGGAAGTCGCGCCCGACGCGCCGGTAGCCCAGCCGCTCCAGGTCCTCCGGGCACGCGCCGACCACCACCCAGTCGCGCTCGCGCACCGGGAGACCGAGGAGCGCGTCGCGCACCGCGCCGCCGACGAGATAGGTCCGCATGCGGGGATTCTAGCGGTGCCACCGCCGCGGGGCGCGCCGCGATAGACTCGGCCGCCCCGGACCCCGCCGCCACGCCGAGCCCGATGCGCCTGCGCCTCGTCCTCCTCGCCGCCGCGCTGGTGCCGCTCGGCGGCTGCTACCTGCTCGCCAGCGCGCGCGGCCAGCTCGAGCTCAACGCCCGGCGCGTGCCGGTCGCGCGGCTGCTGGCGGCACCCGACACGGCGCCGGCGCTCAGGGCGCAGCTCGCGCTCGCGGCGCGGATCCGCGACTTCGCGAGCCGCGAGCTCGGCCTGCCGGACAACGCGAGCTACCGCTCCTACGCCGACATCGGCCGGCCGTACGTCCTGTGGAACGTGTTCGCGACGCCCGAGTTCGGCGTCGACCCGGTCCGCTGGTGCTTCCCGGTGGCCGGCTGCGTCGCCTACCGCGGCTACTTCAGCGAGCGGCGCGCGCGCGACTTCGCGCTCGAGCTCGAGGCGCGGGGCGACGACGCGGTCGTTTCCGGCGTGCCGGCGTACTCGACGCTCGGCCACTTCGCCGATCCGCTCCTGAGCACGATGCTGCGCTGGGACGAGACCGAGCTCGCCGCGCTCGTGTTCCACGAGCTCGCCCACCAGGTGGTCTACGTGCGCGGCGACACGGCGTTCAACGAGGGGTTCGCGAGCGTGGTCGAGGCCGAGGGCGTGCGCCGCTGGCTCGAGTCGGAGGGCCGCGGCGAGGCGCTTGCGGGCTATCGCGCGCGCGAGGCCCGCTACGCGGAGGTCGCGGCGCTGGTGGCCGAGGCGCGCGCGCG
>JAFEDP010000046.1 GCA_018241545.1 Pseudomonadota bacterium | reverse complement strand
TCGTCAGCGGCTGGAGCGCCGACGGGCGGCGCGTGCTGTTCACCTCGGCGCGCGAGGTCGCCAACAGCCGTTCGGGGCAGTTCTACGAGATCGACGCCGCCGGCGGCTTCGAGCACCGGGTCATGGAGGCCGTCGCGATGGAGGGCAGCTGGTCGCCCGACGGCGCGCGGCTCGCGTACCGCCCGTACCGCAAGGGCTACGAGGGCAGCGCCGGCTGGCGCCGCTACCGCGGCGGCGACACGCCGCCGATCTGGATCCTCGAGATGGCGACGCAGAAGCTCGAGGTGGTGCCGCACGTCAACGCCAGCGACAGCGACCCGGCCTGGTCGGGCGAGGAGGTCGTGTTCATCTCCGACCGCAGCGAGGGCGCGGCGAACGTGTTCGCCTACGACACGCGCACCCGCCAGCTGCGCCAGCTGACGCACGAGACGCAGTGGGACGTGCGCAGCCTCGCGGTCGCCGGCCGGACCGCGGTCTATGAGTGCGCCGGCCGCCTGCACGAGCTCGACCTCGACCGCGGCACCAGCCGCCCGCTCGCGATCACCGTGGCCGCGGAGTCGCGCCAGGCGCGCGTGCAGTGGCGCGACGCCGCCCGCACGATCACGAGCGTGCAGCTGTCGCCGACCGGCAAGCGCGTGCTCGTCAGCGCGCGCGGCGACGTGTTCACGGTGCCGGTCAAGGACGGCTCGACGCGCAACCTGACGCAGAGCCCGGGCGTGCGCGACAAGGACGCGCTGTGGAGCGCCGACGGCCAGCGGATCGCGTACGTGACCGACCTCGGCATGCAGCACGCGCTCGTCGTGCGCGGCCAGGACGGCCTCGACGAGCCGCGCGTGCACCCGCTCGGCAAGACCGGGTACTTCACGCTGCTGGCATGGTCCCCGGACGGTACGACGCTGGTGTACCAGGACAACCACCTGCACCTGTACGCCTTCGACCTCGGCCGCGGCGCAGCGACGCGCATCGACACGAGCCTGCGGCGCCGCGACGTCGACAGCCCGCCGGGTGGCGGGCGCGCCAACTTCGAGGTCGCCTTCTCGCCGGACAGCCGCTGGCTCGCCTACACCGTCACCGGTGCCAACCACTTCAGCCAGATCCGCGTGCACGACTTCCGCAGCGGCACCCACGCCGCGCTCACCGACGGCCTGAGCGACGCCGACAGCCCGGTGTTCGGCGGCGCCGACTACCTGTACTTCAGCGCCTCGATCAACTCCGGACCCTCGCAGGTCGGCCTCGACCTGTCGTCGCAGGAGCGCGCCATTCGGCGCGGGCTGTACGCGGCGGTGCTGGCGGCGGACGGCAAGTCGCCGCTCGCGCCGCGCACCGGCGACGAGGAGCCGCGCAAGGGGGAGGCCGAGCACGCCGCGGCGAAGGCGGCGGCCCAGGCCGACGCCCGCGGCGAGGGCAAGGACAAGGGCGAGGGCAAGGCAGCGGCCAAGCCCAAGGCGCCGCCGGCGGTGCGCATCGATTTCGAGGGGCTCGCGGACCGGATCGTCGGGCTGCCGGTCGCGGAGCGGCGCTACGAGTCGCTCGCGGTGGGGGCGGACGGGGCGCTCTACTACCTCGAGCGCGCCCAGCCCGGCGTCAGCGCCGAGCCGCCCGAGGCCGAGCACGCCGATGACGGCGAGCTCTACCGCTTCGACTTCGCCGAGCGCAAGGCCAAGCCCCTCAAGGCCGGCATCGCGCACTTCTCGCTGAGCGCCGACGGCAAGAAGCTGCTGGTGGCCTACGCCAAGGGCCGGCTGGAGGTCGCGGACGCCGGCGACAAGCCGGAACTCAAGCCGGTGGACCTCAGCGGGCTGCGCATCCGCGTCGACATGCAGCAGGAGTGGCGCCAGATCTTCGACGAGGCGTGGTGGATGGAGAAGGAGTTCTTCTACGACCCGCACCTGCACGGCGTCGACTGGGACGCGGTGTACGCGCGCTACCGGCCGTTCGTCGAGCACGTCAAGCGCCGCGAGGACCTCAACGAGCTCCTGGTGGAGATGATCGCGGAGCTGCAGGTCGGCCACAACCGCGCCGCGGGCGGCGACCTCCCCGAGGAGCCGGGTACGCGCACCGGTCTGCTGGGCGCCGACCTCGTCGTCGAGAACGGCCACTACCGGATCCGCGCGATCCTGCGTGGCGACCGCTGGAACCCGTTCCTGAAGGCGCCGCTCGCCGCCCCGGGCGTGAACGTGCACGAGGGCGACTACCTGCTCGCGGTGAACGGCCGTCCGCTCGATGCCAAGGTGAACCTGTACGCGGCGCTCGAGAACACGGTCGGACGGCAGGTGAGCCTCAGGGTCGCCGCCGACCCGACGGGCAGCGGTGCGCGCGACGTTGTCGTCGAGCCGGTCGCGAGCGAGGTGGCACTGCGGCAGTGGCGCTGGATCGAGCACAACCGCGACTACGTCGCGCGCAAGAGCGGCGGCCGCGTCGCCTACGTGTACCTGCCGAACACTGCCGGCGACGGCTTCCAGTACTTCAACCGGATGTTCTTCGCGCAGGTCGACAAGGCGGCGCTGATCGTCGACGAGCGCAAGAACGGCGGCGGCCAGGCCGCCAACTACATCACCGAGATCCTCGGGCGGCCGTACCTCTCGGGCTGGAAGGACCGCGACGGGCTCGTGTTCAGCACGCCGGGCGGCGCGATCTACGGCCCCAAGGTGATGCTGATCGACCAGGACGCCGGCTCCGGCGGCGACTTCCTGCCGGATGCGTTCAAGCGCCTGAAGCTCGGCACGCTGGTCGGCACGCGCACCTGGGGCGGGCTGATCGGCATCTCGGCGAACCCGAGCCTGATCGACGGCGGCTCGCTGGTGGTGCCGTACTTCCGGTTCTTCACGCCGGACGGGCGCTGGAGCGTCGAGAACGAGGGCGTCACGCCGGATCGCGAGGTCGTGCTCGACCCGGCGGCGGTCAACCGCGGCGAGGACCCGCAGCTCGATGCCGCGATCGCCACCGCGCTCGAGCAGCTGCGCAACTACGTGCCGGTCGAGCGCACGGAGGCGCCGCCGTACCCGACCGAGCCGGGCCGGTAGGACGATCGGCCGCGCCGGCCCCGGGCCGGCGCGGCCTCAGCGCAGCGGCTGCGACGCGAAGCGCGCGAAGAAGCTGTCGGGACGCCAGTGCGGCACGCCGCGCGCGTCGGCCACACGCAGCGCGAGCGCCGCGACGAGGTCGGTGTAGGCGTCCGCGGCCTCGAGGTCGACCGGCTGGTCGAGGTTGTCGGCCTGGGCGTGGTAGCGCCGCGCGAACCAGTCCGTGAGGGCCTGCTCCTCGGCCGTGCCCGGGTGCGGGCTCATCATCAGCATGATCGCCGGCACGCCGTGCCGCACGAAGTTGTACTGGTCCGAGCGCACGAACACCAGGTGGTCGGGCTGCGGGTCCGGCACGAGCTCGATGCCGAGCGCCGCGCCGAGCGACCGCACGTCATCGCCGAGCGTGCTCTCGTCGGCGCCGAAGCCGATCAGGCGCTTGAGCGGGTAGAGCGGCAGGAACATGTCGGAGTTGATGTCGGCGACGATGCGGCCCGTGTGCCGCGTCGGGTGCGCGGCGAAGTAGCGCGAGCCGAGCAGCCCCTTCTCCTCGCCGCACACGGCGAGGAACAGCAGCGAGCGGCGCGGGTGCGCGTGGCGGGCGCGCAGCCGGCTCGCGACCTCGAGCAGCGTCGCGACCCCGGAGGCGTCGTCCATCGCGCCGCGGAAGATCCCGTCGCCGTGATCGGGCGCGCCGGTGCCGAGGTGATCGAGGTGCGCCGACAGCACCACCGCCTCGGCGCGCAGCGACGGGTCGCGGCCCGGCAGCTCGGCGACCACGTTGTCGGCGCGGGCCTCGGCGAGGCTCGCCTCGACGTGCGCCGCGAGCCCGACGGCGAGCGGGAAGCGCGGCAGCGGCCGATGGGCCTCGGCGAGGGCGGCGAGCTCGGCGAAGGTGTGCCCCGAGCCCTCGAACAGCGCCTCGGCGCGCGATTCGTCGAAGGCCGCATGGAACGCCGGCGCGCGGAAGCGCCGCAGCGCGGGCTCCGCGAGGACCATGCCGGGCATCGTGCCGGCGGCCTTCTGCCGCGCCCAGGGGACCTCGCGGTTGCGCGGCGCGGTCAGCTGGATCACGCCCGCGGCACCGGCGTCCTCGAGGTGGCGGGCCAGGTTCTCGGCGTAGGCGTGCGCGCGCTGCGCGCCGCTCAGAGATTCGGGGCCACCCACCAGCAGCACCACCACCGCGCCGCGCACGTCGAGGCCGTCGAAGTCGTCGTAGCCGGCCTCGGGCAGGTGCAGGCCGTAGCCCGCGAACACCAGCGGCGCCGTGACGTCCGGCCGCTGCAGCACGCTCGGCGACAGCACGACCCGGTCGCTGACCTCGAGCGGCTCGGCGCCGGGCCGGGTGAGCCTGACGTGCGAGGCGTCGGTGTGGATCGTCTGCACGACGAGATCCACGTGCTGGAAGTACCCGGCGTCGCCGGCCGGCTTGAGGCCGGCGGCCGCGAAGCGCTTGGCGACGTACTCGGCCGCGGCGCGGTAACCGGGGCTGCCGGTCAGGCGGCCCTGGAACTCGTCGGAGGCCAGTACGCGCACGTGTCCCCACCAGGCGCTGGTGTCCTTGGTCGGCGTGGCCGCGGAGGCGAACGTGGCGCAGAGCGCGGCGGCGAGCGCGAGGATCGACTGTCGCATGCATGACTCCGTGGCGGCGAGGCGGTCGCCCGCGCGGGGCGGGCGGGACGGCGCCGCAGTCTACGGGGTTCGCGCCACCGGTCGACAGGTGCGATTGATGCGCCGCAGCGCGCGCCGCCTCACCACGTCGCCTCGAGCGGCACGTGGCCGGGCTGCGCCGCGACGCGCCGCAGCCAGGCGCCGACCGCGGGATAGGCGCCGAGGTCGAAGCCGCCGTCGGCCGCGCAGTGCGTGTAGCCGTAGAGCGCGATGTCGGCGATCGAGTAGGCGCCGCCGGCGAACCAGTCGTGGCGCCTGAGGTGCGTCTCCATGACGCCGAGCGCGGCGTTGCCGCGGGCGTGCCACTCGGGCACGAGGTGGCGCTTCTCGTCGAGGCGCTCCTTCGGCGCGAACGCCAGCCAGAAGCGCGCGACCGCGACGTAGGGCTCGTGGCTGTACTGCTCGAAGAACATCCACTGCAGCGCCTCGGCGCGTCCCCAGCGGTCGGCGGGCACGAGCGCCGAGCCCTCGGCCAGGTACCAGAGGATGGCGTCGGACTCCGGCAGCGTCCGGCCGTCCTCGAGCTCGAGCAGCGGCACGCGCCCGTTCGGGTTCTTGGCGAGGAACGCGGGCGTGCGCGTCGTCCCGTCGTGCAGGCCGTAATTCCTGAGCGTGACCGGGATGCCGAGCTGGCGCGCGACGAGCCGGACCTTGTAGCAGTTGCCCGACTCCTGCATCTGGTGCAGCACCGGCATGGGGCGACTCCGCGGCGAGGGGCCGCCAGTATGGCGCAGGCGCCGCGGCACGTGCACCGCGAGCGCCGTGCGCCGCCCGGGGCGGGGCCGGCGGGGAAATCACCCCGTCGGCCGCCCCGGCTCGCCGGTTCAGGCCGTCGTGCTGACCAGGTTGCCGGTTCCGCTCGCGGCGGTGGCGGCGGCGGGCGCGAGGTTCTGCTCGAGCGTCGCGAGGAAGGTCGAGAGGTCCGGCGCTGTGCCGCCCGCACTGCTGCCGGAGCCGCCGAGCGCCTGCACGAGGCTGGCGTAGGCGCTCGACAGGTTCGACTCGGCCGGCGTCGCCGCCGCCGATCCGCTCGCGAGGCCCTGGATCAGGCTCTCGAGGCGCACGGCGAAGCCGCCGTACGGCGGCGAGGCCGCGGGCGCCGTGGCCGCCGCCGTCGATCCGCTCGTGTCGGTGCCCGTCGGGGTGCCGGTGGCGGTGGTCGCGGCGGCTGACGTCGAGCTGGCCGCCGCCGCTGCGGCGATCGTGCTGCCGTCGTTGTCGCCGTCGGCGTCGGCACCGCCGGCCGCATGGCCGTGGTGGCCATGGCCGCCGTGACCGACGGCCTGGAACAGCGCGTGCATGAACGCCGCGATCGCCTGCTGGATGGATTCGCCGCCGCCGCCCTGCGGAGCGCTCGACGAGGCGACTCCCGAGCCCGTGCCCGTCGACGTGCCGGCGCTGGAGCCGGTGCTCGTGTCGGTCGCGGACGTCGCGGTCAGGCCAAGCTGCGACAGCGTGGAGGCGAGGGCCCCGACGAGGGGTCCCGCGCCGCGTACGCCGCCGCCACCGGAGGCACTGCCGTCGTGGTCACCATCGCCGTCCGCGGCCGGTACGGCTGCGGTCGCATTCTGGCCCTGGGTGGCGGCGATGCTGTTGAAGTAGGCGGCGAGCGAGCTTGCGTTGACGTTCATGGCGGTCCTCGAGGGGGGCGGGCGCTGCGGCGCGTTTCGTGAGGCGATGGGTTGCGCGGCCCGCATCGCCGCAGGTGTTGCACGAGCCGTGCCAGCGGCTCGTCCGCTCCGTCGGCCGCGTAATCCGGGCTCTGACGTCAAGATGCGCAAAGGCGGCGACAAGAACGCGCGGACGCGCGACGGCCGGGTGCGCGCGGGCGGCAACCCCTTGCCGCCCGGCGGCGAATCGCTGCAGCCCGTGCCTTCAGCCGCGCGCGCTCCCACCGGCCCCGGTACCGGCCCACGCGCCGCGCGTCAGCCGGTAGAACACGTGCGGCCGCAGCGGGTGCGAGTCGGGCAGGCGCGGGTGGTCGAAGTCGCGCGTCGGGTCCGCGACGAAGCCGAGGCGCCGCATCACCGCCTGCGAGCGCAGGTTGCTGCGCGCCGTGAAGGCGATGACTTCCTCGAACGGGTAGCGCGCGAAGGCATCCGCGAGCAGCGCGCGCATCGCCTCGTCGACGTAGCCCCTTCCCCAGCAGTCCGAGCGCAGCCGCCAGGCGGCCTCGATGCCGGACACCGGCAATGAGGCACCCACCGGCTGCAGACCGGCCGCGCCCACGAGCTCGCCGCTCGCCCGCAGGCACAGTGCGCGCAGGCCGTAGCCGTGCGTGCTGTTGAAGGCCTGCATCGCGCGGATCGCCTCGGGAGCGGGCGGCGCGGTCGGCGAGCGCGCGAGCCAGTACGCCACTTCCGGGTCGCCGTGCAGGCGCTCGTGCGCGGCCGCATCCTGCGGGCACCAGTTGCGCAGCACGAGTCGCTCGGTCTCGATCATCTGCATGGCGAACCGGGATTCTGCCGCTGCCAGGGCAACTCCGCCCGCCGATCGACGGCGCGTGCGGCGGCTGGCGTCCGCACCGACGCGCCATGCAGGGTCCGCTGTGGCGCTGCAGCATCGGCCTGCATCCCGCGGCGCGCCGCCCGCCAACGGACGTGGCGACTTCAACGGCGGCGGGTCCGGATGAACGACACGATGGGAGCCACGAGCAGCGCTGCGCCGGTGACCCGGCCCCGTTGCCGGTTGCCAGGGCGTCAATCGCCGGGACGCGCCTTGGCCTCACCGTACGTGCCGCTGCGGTGGCCAGGAGTCGCAGCGCGCGCGGTGAGCTGCGCCGCGCAGGCGCGGCTCGCGGCGCAGCCGTCGGCGGCCGTCCCGAGGCCCTCCATCCTGGACAAGCGCCGATGCGCGCTCGCCGGTGCGCGCGCCGGTTGAAACCCGGCGCGCTGCGCGGCTACGGTAGCGCTCGGCGCTGCATCCGCGCCGGGTCCGGAAGGGGGCGGTCCGCATGCGCGCACTGCGCATTGGTCTCAAGATCTCGCACGAAGCCGGCAGCATCGTCCTCGGCGGCGCGTTCGCCGCGTGCCTGGTGCTCGCCGAGTCGGCGCCCCCGGAGCCGCTGCGGGCCTACGCTGCCGCGCACCGGCAGCTCGCGTTCGTGTCCTCGTGGCTCTTCGTCCCGGCGCTCGGAGTCGTGGTCGTGAGCGGACTCCTGGCGATCGCGGCGACCAAGGCCTACGCCAACGCCGGCTGGGCGTGGGTGAAGGCACTGACCGGGATGGCGCTCGTCGAAGGCACGTTCCTCAGCGTCGCCGCGAACCGGCACCACGCCGAGGATCTCGCCGCGATGGCGGCGAGCGCGACGCCCGATCCCGAGCAACTCGCCGAGATCATGCGCCAGGAGCGCACGGGGTTGTGGCTCATGCTGCTGCTGTGCGCCGTCAACGTGGTCCTCGGCGTGTGGCGGCCACGGCTGTTCCGCGGCGACAGCGGTTGAGGCGCCGGTCCGCCGTGTTCCGGCGACCGGGCGGGCGCTTCGCTACCTGTTCTTCGGCACCGACCCCGCACTCGCCCTGATCGGCGTGCGGCCACTCCCACCGCCTAGGATCAGCGGGTCCTCCGCCGCGTTCCAGGACGCGCTGGCGAAGATCGGCTTCGCGTTCCCGGAACTGGCTTCACCTGCGTGTCGTCGGCGGTCGCCCTGCTCTGTGAGCAGACGGCGCCGCTCGGCCTCTTGATGCGCGCACGGGTGATGGTGATCATCTTCCCGAGTGACGTGCTGCTCGACACCGCCTGGCTGTGGGGTGCGCTGCACACCGCCATCCTTGCGGCGCTGGCCTGGCACTTCCGATCGGCGTTCCGTCCGCTGTGGAACCATCCCGGCGCGACGGCGGATGCGCGTCGCGCCTAGCCGCCCCTCGGTTTCCCGGGGGCGCTGAGTCCCGGGTCGGCTGCCGCCGGCGCGAACTCGCCGGGTGTACTGTGCGCATCTCGCCGCCGCCGGACCGGAGGTGGCGCCGACCCGCGCGTCGTCGGCGACCCGCCCGGCCCGGCCGCGCCGGTGTCGAGGAGCCGAACGATGAAGGCCCCGCTCAAGCGCGCGGCGATTGCCGTGCTGACCGGACTCGCCGCCGTGATCGTGTGGCTGAGCGCCGCGTACCGGGCCGACATCGCCGGCGCCCGCGCGCGGGTCGCGACCGGCGGCCGCATCGTCGCGACGCCGTGCGGGCCCATCGAGTACGCGGAGGCGGGCGAGGGGCCGCCGATCCTGATCGTCCACGGCGCCGGCGGCGGGTTCGACCAGGGCCTCGCGCTCGCGGCCTCGTTCGCACCGAAGGGGTACCGCGTCATCGCGCCGTCGCGCTTCGGCTACCTCGGCACGCCGGCGCCGGCCGGCGCTTCGATCGGGCTGCAGGCGGAGGCGCACGCCTGCCTGCTGGATGCGCTGGGCGTGCCGAAGAGCATCGTGGTCGGGGTATCCGCGGGAGCCCCGTCGGCGATGGAATTCGCGCTGCGCTACCCCACCCGATGCGCGGCCCTGGTTCTGGTCGTCCCCGGGTGGTTCCCGGCTCGCGCGGGCGTGCCGGCGAGGGTCGGCCCGGTCGTTCGCGCGGTGCTCGACTGGTCGCTGCGCTCGGACGTCGCCTACTGGGTCGTCGCCCGGTTCCTCCCGTCGGCCGCCACGCGAACCGTGATGGGTACGCCCACCGGCGTCGTCGCCGCGGCCAGTGCGGACGAGAAGGCGCGCGTGGCCGCGATGCTCCGCGACATCCTGCCGATCAGCCGGCGCAGTATCGGCCTGGCGCTGGAGCCGACCCTGACGGTCGAACCCCTGTCGCGGCCGCTCGGCGAAATCTCCGTGCCGACGCTCGCGATCAGTGCCGAGGACGACCTCTACGGGACCTGGAACAGCGCGCGGTACATCAGCCGGCAGGTGCCGCACGCGCAGTTCCTGACGTTCCCATCCGGTGGCCACCTTCTGGTCGGCCACGGCGAGGCGGTCGCGGCCGCGATCGCGCGGTTCCTCAAGGCCAACGCCGCCAGCCCCTGATGGGTGATTTGCGCGCCCTGGATCGTCGACGCCGCGCCTCGTTCTTAAGTCGCTGCCCGCGCGGGGAGGGCGCTGCGCGCCGCGCGCGGGGCCGCGCGCGAGGCGCCGATCCTCCGATCGCCCGTGATGCCGCTGCGCGGCGGCACCCTCGTGCCGGACCTCGCTGCGTCGCCATCGCGCCGCAGCGATGGCGATCGCATCACGGCCCGATGCGCCGCGCCGACTCGTTTCGATGTACTTTAGCCGCCGGCCGCCCGTGGCCAGACAATCGGGGGAGAGCTCTCATGTTGAGGACAGCCAGCCGTTGCGCTGCGGTGCTGGGCGCCATCGCGGTGGGGCTCGCGACGGCCGCGGTCGCGGCGGACCCGCCACCGCACACCTTCACGGTCGATCGCTACCTGGAGCTGCAGTCAGCCCGCGAACCGCGGATCTCTCCCGACGGCAAGCGCGTCGTGTACACGCGCACGCGGTTCGACAAGCTCGAGGACAAGCCTCAGAGCGAACTCTGGGTCGTCGATGCCGACGGCCAGCACCACCGCTTCCTCGCCAAGGGCAGCGGCGCCGCCTGGTCGCCCGACAGCACGCGCGTGGCGTACCTGGGCGAGGGCGAGCCGAAGGGCGCGCAGATCTACGTCACGGCCGTCGATCTGCCCGGGCCGCCGACTCAGCTCACGCGACTCCTGCAGCCGCCGGCCAACCTGCACTGGTCGCCCGACGGACGCTGGATCGGCTTCACGATGGTCGTGCCCGACGTCGAGAAGTGGAACGTTGACCTGCCGGCGGCGCCGGAGGGAGCGAAGTGGGCGAAGGCGCCACGCTACACCGAGCGACTGCACTATCGGCAGGACCGGGTCGGGTTCACCGAGGCGGGCTGGCGCCACCTGTTCCTGGTCGCGGCCGACGGCGGCGCGGTGCGCCAGGTGACCAGCGGCAACTGGAGCGTCGGCAGCGTCGCCTTTGAAGTCGGCGACTCGGTCGTGTGGGGCTTCATGCCGGACGGGCGCAGCGCCGTGATCGAGGGCTACCAGGAGGGCGACCGTGACCTCGACGACCGAGACTCGAACATCTATTCGGTCGACCTCGCGAGCGGCGCGACGCGCCGCCTGACCACCTCGCGCGGCGCTTGGCAGCACCCCACCGTCTCCGCCGACGGCCGGACGATCGCCTACGTGGGATTCGCGCACACCGGCGATTCCTACCGCGTGGCCGACCTGTGGACGATGAACGCCGATGGCAGCAACCCGACGCTGCGCTCCGAGGCGCTCGACCGCGAACCGTCCTCGCTCAGCTGGAGCCCGGACGGCACGCTCTATTTCACGGCGGAGGACCGCGGCAGCTCGCACCTCTATGCCTGGACGGCGTCGAGCGGCGTGCGTGCCGTCTCGAGCGGCGCGGAGGTCGTGCGCGAGGTGTCGGCCGGCCGCGGCGCCGCGGTCGCGGTGCGCGGCACGCCCGCGGTGCCCTCGGACATCGCGCTGTGGGACAAGCGCGCCGGCGCCGCGCCGCGGGCGCTGACCTCGATCAACGAGACGCTGCTCGGCAGCCTGTCGCTGGGCAGCCTCGAGGAGCTCTGGTTCGATTCGAGCGGCGGCGCGCGGATCCAGGGCTGGCTGGTCAAGCCGCCGGGCTTCGACGCGACGCGCCACTACCCGCTGCTGCTCGAGATCCACGGCGGGCCGCACGGGATGTACAACGTCGCGTTCTCGCCCATGTTCCAGAATTTCGCGGCCAACGGCTATGTCGTCCTGTACCTGAATCCGCGCGGATCCACGGGTTACGGGTCGGCCTTCGGCAACGCGATCGCCAAGCACTACCCGGGCGTCGATTTCGACGACCTGATGGCGGGCGTGGACGCGGTGCTCGCGCGCGGCTTCGTGGACACGAAGCGCCTCTACGTCAGCGGCTGCAGCGGCGGCGGCGTGCTCTCCAGTTGGGTGATCTCGCACACCGACCGGTTCGCCGCCGCCGCGGTCCGCTGCCCGGTCACCGACTGGATCAGCATGGCGGGCGAGACCGACATTCCGCTGTTCACCTATCGCTTCTTCCAGAAGCCGTTCTGGGAGGATCCGAGCGACTGGCTGGCGGAGTCGTCGCTGATGCACGTCGGCAAGGTGAAGACGCCGACGCTGCTGATGACCGGCGAACTCGACATGCGCACGCCCATCCCGCAGACGGAGGAGTTCTACGCGGCCCTCAAGATGCGCGGCGTGCCCGCCGCGCTGCTGCGCTTCGACGGCGAGTACCACGGCACAGGATCACGGCCGTCCAACTGGATGCGCACGCAGCTCTACATGATGAGCTGGTTCCAGAAGCACGGTGGGATGGCCGGTGAGGCGCCACCCCGCTAGTGCCAGGGGGGCGCCGGCTGCCGGCTGTGACCGGCGCCGCGCCCCCGGGTCCGCTGGCCTGTGATGAGGACGCGGCGTCCCGCGAGCCGCTTAGGCGCCGCGCCGTACCTCGATCGAAAGGGAGGGCTGCCGATGACACGAGTTCGGGTTGAGAGCTTCACCATCTCGCTCGATGGGTACGGAGCCGGTCCGAATCAGGACCTCGAAAATCCGCTCGGCGTGGGCGGAACGGACCTGCACCGCTGGCTGGTCCCGACGCGCACGTTCCAGCGGACGTTGTTCGGCGCCGAAGGCGGCACGACGGGGATCGACGACGACTTCGCGGCGCGGGGCTTCAGGAATGTGGGTGCGTGGATCCTCGGGCGGAACATGTTCGGTCCGATACGCGGTCCCTGGCCGGACATGAATTGGAAGGGCTGGTGGGGCGACAGCCCTCCCTATCACGTCCCGACCTTCATCCTGACCCATCACGCCCGCCCGCCCATCGAGATGGAAGGCGGAACGACGTTCTTCTTCGTGACGGGCGGAATTCACGAGGCGCTGGAGCGGGCGCGCGATGCGGCCGGCGGAAAGGATGTCCGCATTGGCGGCGGCGCCGCCACGATCCGGCAGTACCTCCAGGCGGGCCTCATCGACGATCTGCACTTCGCGATCTCGCCGGTTCTATTGGGCGGGGGAGAGCGACTGTTTGACGGAACCGACACGCGCGCTCTGGGGTACGAGTGTGCCCAATTCGTGGCGTCGGAGAAGGCCGTCCATGTCGTACTCGAACGCCGGCGGCGATAAGCGGCGTCGACCGGACGCGACCGCCGGCGTCAGTCCCGAGGCTCGATCGGAGAGCTCTGCCCATCCACGGGCCTCCGCACACCGGGCGGCAATCGAGGGTCCTCAATGCGCGGAGCCGTACGCGAGAGCAGGAGCGGGTGATGGGAATCGAGGCCGCTGCTCTCTAGGGAAATCGGCACCTGGACAGGGAGTTACGAATTCTGACGGCCGGGCCCGCGGCTGGCGTGCGGAATCATTGTCAACCGTGGATCCGAGCAAAATCAGTCAAGCACGGCACGTCTAGGCGCTGGTCGGAACCCCTGTAACGCGTTACAGGAGGCCCATGTGGCAGAGCCAGCGGCACGGATGAAGGCGATGCGAGAACGTCGTCGCGCCAAGGGACTGAAAGAGCTGCGGCTCGTGGTGGCTGACGCCAGCTCCAGCGCCGTTCGCAGGCGCGTCGCCAGACTAGTGGCCGCCCTTGACCCGGACTCAGAGCACGATGCTCTGGATGGAGTCCGTCTCGGAATTCGACTCTCCGTGAAGCGTGGAAAAGTCGTGACGGTCGCCGCCTTCGGCGACTACGGCAAGCCAAGTCCAGACGTGGTCGTACAGACCGATGCACTGCCGCGCGCGCACGCGTCTGTAATGGGACTTGCAGACTAGACGCGCAGATCGACCACGACGCCGCAGGCACAGGGATCGCCGGCCGATCGGAATGGAGCGGGTGATGGGAATCGAACTCATCA
>JAFEDP010000469.1 GCA_018241545.1 Pseudomonadota bacterium | reverse complement strand
CGGTCCGCGCCGGGCGCCGCCCGGCTGCGGCCGGAGCACGGTGCCGTCCTTGGGCTTGAACGGGTCGTCGGGGCTAGGCATGGCGCATCGGCCTCAGGTTCGGACCGCCCACAGCTCGAGCGCGAGTCCCGGGAACTCGCCGGCGACGTGCAGCGCGATGCCGCCGGAGCCCTTCAGCTGGCCCCACAGCTCCTGCGTCTGGTCGAGCTCGAAGTAGACGAAGCCGCTGTGGTACGGGATCTGGCGCGGCGCCACCGGCAGCGGCGCGATCGGCACGCCCGGCAGCTGCAGGTTGACGAGGTCGCGGATCTTCTCGACCGGGCCGATCTTGACCTGCGCCGGGAAGCGGCGCCGCAGCTCCTCGGCCGGCAGGTCGGCGCGCGCGGCGAGGATGAACACCGCGCTGCCGAACAGCGAGCGGTCGGAGACCACCGCGACGTGGATGCCGAACTTCTTGGCCTCGAGCGGGATCGGGATCGCACTCTGCTCGAGCACGGTGCCGAGCTCGGTGCGCAGCGCCGCGATCACGGGCTCGAAGGACTCGCGCAGGCGCTCGTGGCGGTAGCCGCCGACGGTCGGCGGGCGCTTCGAGGGCGCGGTGAAGGTCGCGAGCTCGCCGGCGGCGGCCAGCAGGATCCGGTACAGGTCCTCCGGGTGCACCGCGCCCGAGTCGGCGAGGTGCGCGAGCAGCGGCTCGTAGCGGTTGAGCGCCTGCAGCATCAGGAAGTCGGCGAGCTCGGCGGTCGCCGAGCGGCCGGTCGCGACCACGCGCCCGGCCAGCGCCTCGCCGCGCTGGTGCATGAGGCCGACGAGCTCGGTCAGGTAGGTCGCGAGCCTGGGCGCGGCGCGCGCATCGAGCACCGTCGGGATGAAGCGCTCCTCGAGCACCACCTGGCGGTCGGCGCGGCACTCGACCACGTGCGCGATCGGGATGCGCGCGAAGCCATCGCCGAGCTCGCTCGCCGGCATCAGCCGGCTGCGCAGCGTCGCGACCTCCACCAGCACCGTCGCCGGCGACGCCGAGGTCGAGTCGCGCGCGTCGAACTCCTCGACCTGGTGGCGCACCGCGCCGTCGTCCTCGCGCGTCGCGTCGAGCGCGGCCGCCGCGCGCAGCGGCGCGGCGAGGTAGATCACCTGGTCGCGCAGGCTGGCGCCGATCTCGAGCGGCGGCGGCAGCGGGTGGTCGTCCGGCATGCGGAACGGCGTGCCGTCCGGGAACACGCCGACCGCGCGCCGCAGGCCCAGCTTGCCGATCTTCAGCAGGTCGCGCTCGAACTCGAGCTCGGTGGCGCCCCAGCCGTGCGCGCGCAGCGCCTCGACGCGCGTCTCGACGTAGCGTTCGTGGTAGCGCTCCTGCTGCTGGAAGTGCTGCGGGCGGAGGAACAGGCCCTCCGACCAGACGACCTTGCTGAAGCCCGACATGCTCAGTGTCCGAGCTCGATGCGCACCGCCTGGCGGTCGGCGGTCACCTTGACCGCGGTCTTGCCGAGCCCGCCCTTGGGCAGCGGCAGGAGCGCGCGCCAGGTGGAGTTGCGCAGGTCGCGGTACGCGGCGATCGCGCCGAGGAAGCGCACGTCGCCCGGCACGGTCAGGTCGAGCCCGCGGGTCTCGCCGGGCGCGAGCTCGAACTCGTCGCTGCCGGCGAGGTCCGCGGACAGCACCTTCTTGTCGTCGTCGAAGAGCGCGAAGAACTCCGCGCTCGCGAACGCCGTCTCCGAGCGCAGCTGGTAGAGCCGCACCACCACGGGCGAGGGCCGGCCGCCGGGGTCGGGATTGCTGGTGGCCGCCGCCGTGACCGTGATGTGGGTCTTGACCGGCTTCGGCGGGCTCGCGGCGCAGGCGCCGAGCAGCGCGACGGCGGCGAGGAGGGCGAGGCGCGAGCGGCGCGCGCCGCGGATCGACGGGTCGTTCATGGCGGGTCTCATGGTCAGGAGCGTCCGGTGTTGCGGGCGGTGTTCTTGAGGCGCGTCATCTGCTCTTCGTAGGCCTTGGCGAATTCCTCGCCGAACAGGTCGCGGAACGCGGTGTCCGCGTCCTTGACGAGCTCCTGGTAGCGCTCCGTGTACAGCTCCCAGTACTTGAGCCGCGCGGGGCCGGACAGGATCGAGCCCTTCTTGAGCTGGCGGTCGAAGTTCTCGCGCAGGTGCTCCGGCTCGAACTCCGCGAGCATCGCCTCGAACGCTACCCGAAGACCCGCGAGCATCGCCACCTGGTGGTTGCGCGCGTCCTGGAACGCGTCCTCGAAGGCCTCGACCGGTGCGAGGTAGGCGGGATTGCGCTTGACGAACAGGTTGTGCAGTGCGTCCTCGACGTTGACCGAGAACTTCAGCGGGTTGTTGTCGGCCGACTTGAAGGTCGTCATCTTCATCCGGAACTCGTCCTTGATCTTCTCGCGCGCGCGCAGCAGATCCATGATGCCGACGACCACGACGCGCAGGATGCGCCCGAAGTTCTCGACGAGCTCGGGGCTCGCGCTCGCGCCCTCGATCCCGGCGGCGGCGAGCAGCGCGCCGTAGTCGACCGCGGGCCCGGCGGCGGGGGGCGGGGCGGGCCGGGACGGCGGCGCGGCGGGGGCGGGGGGCGCCGCGGCGGCGGGCC
>JAFEDP010000468.1 GCA_018241545.1 Pseudomonadota bacterium | reverse complement strand
CGCCAAGCCGCCCAGCAGTACCAGCGAAGGCGCAACGAGTGCGTAGCGCCTCAGCCTGCCACGCAGTTCCAACCAGTCGAGCGCCAGCGGAAGCAGCAGGCCGATGGCGACGAACAAGCCCCAGAAGGCCGCGGCGTAGCCACCGCGCAGCAGCATCCCGAGCGCATCGAGCTGCAGGCGCGGCCCGCTCGCGAGGCTCGCGAGCCAGAGGCCGACGATGGCGAGCTCGGCCAGAATCAGGCCGACGTCGATCGCAGTGAACAACCGGACCTCGCCGTGCTCGCGCGCCAGCAGCGTTGTCAGGGCCGCGCCGGTCGACAGGCCGGAGACCAGGAACAACGGCCCGAGCAGGCCGGCGTTCCAGAGCGGCCGGGCGCTGAAGGCGCTGAGGAGTATGCCGGTGTAGATGCCGAGGGCCACTGCGAGCGGGATCGCGAGTGCGGCGATCAATCGCCGCTGGCGCTCGAGGAAGGCCACCAGGCGCTCCAGCGGTGGGTAGCGGAGGATCCGGGCGGCGGTCGCCGGAAACCCCGCGCGGACCGTCGACAGGATCTGCATCGCCGCCACCGGGTAGATCAGGATCAGGATCCAGGCGCCGTAGGACATCGGCGAGGTCGGGCGGAAGGCAAAGTAGAACCGGTACACGTGCCGCTTGAACTCGAGGTCGAGGAACAGTGCCGCCATGCCGAGCGACAAGGCGATCGGCGCGAGCAGCGCCAGCCGCTGCACCGCGAACGGCGCCTCCCGGTCCTTGCGCATCAGCAGCATCAGCGCCGAGAACAGCATGATGCCGGCCGTCAACCCGCCGAGGAACAGGTATGTCGAGATCTGCCAGCCCCAGATGGCCAGCCCCGGGTCGATCATCGGGTTGGCGCGCGCCGTGATGAGCAGTTCGTCGGGCACGGGGGCCGGTCCTCAGGTCAGGTAGTACACGTTGGGCTCGTTCCCGGTCTCGGGATGCAGCACCTTGTGGGCCCGGGTCCGCAGCAGCTCGGCCACGTGGCTCGTCGGATCGTCAACGATCCCGAAGTGCATGCAGCGCGTCGGGCAGGTCGCGACGCACGCCGGGTCGAGCCCCTGCTCGACCCGGTGCACGCAGAACGTGCACTTGTCGACGTAGCCCTCCGGGTGCATGACGAGGCGCGAGTCGTACGGGCACGCGGCGATGCACGCCTTGCACCCCGTGCACTTGCCGGCGTCGACCAGCACGATGTTCGTGTCGCGCCAGTAGTGGCTCGCACCGGTCGGGCACTGGTAGACGCAGGTGGCATGCGAGCAGTGGTTGCAGCGCTCGGAGCGGAACTCGGTCTGCAGCTGCGGATAGCTCCCGGTGGTGGCCTCGACGACCCAGTCTCGGTTCAGGCCCGCCGGTACCTTGTTCTCGGTCTTGCACGCCACGACGCAGTCGCCGCAGCCGATGCAGAGCCGCGTGTCGATCACCATCGCATAGCGGGGCATCTCAGGCGCCCTCCGGCACGAAGGTGACGTAGTTGGCCCGCATCCCGGTGGCGCCGGTCAGGGGGTCGATCTTCACGTGGGTCATCAGAGCCGAGTCGTCCGCGCCGGCGCCGAAGGTCAGGCGCAGCCGCCGCGACTCGTGCCCGAAGCCGTGCGCCATGAACACCGAATCCGGCCCTATGCGTTCGGTCACGTGGACCCGGATCGGATTGCTGACGATGCCGTCCGGGTTCTGCAGGCGGACGTACTCGCCGTGCACGAGGCGCCGCTCGGCGGCGACCAGCGGGTTCACCCACAGCGTGTTCTCGGGCGCGACCTCGAACAGCAGGGGGTTGTTGGTCGTCTTGCCGAAGGTGTGCGCCGGCATGCGTCCGTAGTTAAGCCGGTAGTACCCTGCGGGCACCGGCTCGGGCGGCACGTACACCGGCATCGGGTCGAAGCCGCGCGCCGCCAGCTGTGCCGAGTACAGCTCGATCCGCCCGCTCGGCGTGTCGAAGCGCGCAGGCTGCGTCGCCTCCAGGTACTTCGGCCGCTTGCGCGAGAAGCGCTTGACGCCGAGACGCTGCAGCTCCTCGAGCGACGAGCCCACCTGGCGCAACTGCCAGTCGAGCACCTCGCGGTAGTCGGTCCACGGGAAGTAGGCGTCGAGCCCGAGCCGGTGGCCGAGCTGCTTGGCGATCCACCACCCGGGCTTGCTGTCGTAGCGCGGCGGAAACGCCGGCATGCGCAGCGCGAGCGATGGCTCGCGCTCGCCTGCGTTGCGCAGGTCGTCATAGCGCTCGAGGTACGTGCACTCCGGCAGCACGACGTCGGCGTAGCCCGTGATCTCGGCGGGCATCGTGTCGACTACGACGATGAGGTCAAGCGCGTCCGCGGCGGCGGCGAGTCGCGGACGGATGCCGGGGATCGTCGTCGGCAGGTTCGTGCCGTAGACGACCCAGGCCTTGTAGTGGGCGTCGGCGCCGATCGACGCCTCGATGATCGCATTAGTGACGCCCTGGTCCGCGAACGGATAGCGCCCGGCATGCGCCACGAGGTGGTCGCTCTTCGGCACCGGGTAGGGAGGGAGCGGATACTTGGGCAGCGCGACGCTCTCCGGGAAGTAGAAACCTCCAGGGCGTCCCCACGATCCGAGCAGCACGTTC
>JAFEDP010000467.1 GCA_018241545.1 Pseudomonadota bacterium | reverse complement strand
ATCTCCGGCGCCGGCCCGACGGTGTTCGCCTGGTGCCTCGAGCCCGATGCCGAGCGCATCCGCGACGCGATGGTGGCGGCGTTCGGCGCCAACGGGCTCGGCTGCGACCGCTGGATCACGACCATCGAGCCGACCGGCGCGAGGATCATCGACTGATGCTGTACGTCTCGACGCGCAATGCCGACCTGACCGCAACGCTGTCACAGGCACTGCGCCGCGGGCTGGCGCCCGACGGCGGCCTGTACGTGCCGGACCGCTTCCCGACCGAGAGCGGCGCGGGCTTCGAGGGCGCGAGCGCGCTCGGGGCGATCGCGACCCGCTTCCTGGCGCCGTTCTTCCAGGGCGACGCGCTCGAGGGCGAACTGCCGGCGATCGTGCGCGAGGCGTTCGACTTCCCGGTGCCGCTGGTGCCGCTGCCGGCCGCCGACGACGCCGCGGTGCTCGAGCTCTTCCACGGCCCGACCGCGGCCTTCAAGGACTTCGGCGCCCGCTTCCTCGCCGCCTGCCTCGGCCGGCTGCATCGCGACGCGCGCCGCCCGCTGACGATCCTGGTGGCGACCTCGGGCGACACGGGTGGCGCGGTCGCGGCCGCGTTCCACGGCCGGCCGGGCGTCGAGGTCGTCGTGCTCTACCCGCGCGGCCTGGTCTCGCCGCGCCAGGAGGCGCAGCTGACCTGCTGGGGCGGCAACGTGCGCGCGCTGTCGGTGGCGGGCACCTTCGACGACTGCCAGCGCCTCGTGAAGGCCGCCTTCGCGGACCCGGCGCTCGCGGCGCGCCGCGAGCTGTCCTCCGCCAACAGCATCAACGTCGGCCGGCTGCTGCCGCAGGCCTGCTACTACGTGCTCGCGAGCCTCGCCACCTGGCGCCGCACCGGGCGGCCGGCGAACTTCATCGTGCCGAGCGGCAACCTCGGCAACGTGCTGGCCTGCGTCTGGGCGCGGCGCGTGGGGCTGCCGATCGGCGACCTGGTGCTCGCCTTCAACGCCAACCGCACGGTGCCGGACTACCTCGCCACCGGCGAGTGGCGGCCGCGCGACTCGGTCGCGACGCTGGCCTCGGCGATGGACGTCGGCAACCCGAGCAACATGGAGCGCCTGCGCCACCTGTACCCGGCCTGGCGCGAGCTCGCGCAGGCGGTGAGCTCGGTCACCGTCAGCGACGAGGAGATCCGCGCGCGCATCCGCACCGACCGCGCGGCGCTCGGCCAGACCTGGTGCCCGCACACCGCGACCGCGGCCGAGGCCTACGCGCGCCTGCCCGCCGCGCGGCGCGCCGCCGGGCCGTGGGTGCTGGTCGCGACCGCCCACCCGGCCAAGTTCCCCGAGACCGTCGAGCCGCTGATCGGGGCCGAGGTCCCGGTGCCGGCCGCGCTCGCGCGCCTGCTCGCGCTGCCGCGCCAGGTCACCGAGATCCCGGCGACGCTCGAGGCGCTCGGCGCCGTGCTCGCGTGACGCTCGGCGACGTCCCGCTCGAGTGGGCCCTGGCCGCCGCCGCCGGTCTGCTCGCGGTCGCCGCGGCCGCGGCCGGGCTGTGGGCGCTCAGGCGCCACCGCGCGCGGCGCGCGCTCCTCGACCGCATCGAGTCGGTCGCGGCCGCCCACCTGCAGGACGTGCTGCTGCCGGACGGTGGCGGCGGCTGGTTCCACGTCGACTTCGTGCTCCTGACCGCGCAGGGCCTCGTGGTGATCGACCTGCGCGACGTGCCCGGGCTCATCTTCGGCGGCGAGCAGATGACCGAGTGGACGGTGATGCACAAGCAGCGGCGCACCACGTTCCCGAACCCGCTCGGCCCGCTCTACGACCGCATGGCGGTGGTGCGCGCCATCGTCGGTGAGGCCGTGCCGGTCGAGGGGCTGGTCGTGTTCACCGACCGCGGCAGCTTCCCGAAGGGCCACCCGCGGCCCGTGACGCGGCTCGCCTCGCTCGCCGCCGAGATCCCGCCGCTCGGCGTCGCCGGACGCGGCGAGCTGATCGAGCGGCTGCGCCCGGCCTTCGAGCAGGTGCGCGCCGCCTCGAGCCCGAGCCCGCTCAAGCGGCGCTGACCGGATCCCTCAGGCGCTGCGCGTCGCGTGCGCCGCGAGCACGCCGGCGACGCAGCCCGTGACCCGCCGCACGCAGCCGAGGTGCAGGAACTCGTTCGGGCCGTGCGCGTTCGACTGCGGCCCGAGGACCCCGGTGATCAGGAACTGCGTCGCCGGGTAGCGCGCCGCCAGCATGCCGATGAAGGGGATGCTGCCGCCGGTGCCCATCGCGAGCGCCGGACGCCCGAAGAACGCCTGCGAGCCCGCCTGCACCGCGTGCTCGAGCCACGGCGCGAGCTGCGGGGCGTTCCAGCCGCCGAGGCTCGAGCCGACCTCGAAGCGCACGCGCGCCCCGTAGGGCGGATCGCGCTCGAGCGCGGCCTTGACGTGGGCGGCGGCGGCCGCGGCGTCGAGCGTCGGCGGCAGGCGCAGGCTGAGCTTGAACGCCACGCGCGGCAGCAGCACGTTGCCGGCGCTGCCGAGCGGCGGCAGGCCCTCGGCGCCGGTGATCGTCAGCGTCGGCTTCCAGGTGCTGTTGAGCAGCAGCTCCGTCGGGTCGTCGCTGACCGGCCGCACGCCCGCGACGAAGGGCATCT
>JAFEDP010000466.1 GCA_018241545.1 Pseudomonadota bacterium | reverse complement strand
CGCCGTTCAGCCAGACGGCCACCAGCTTCGCCTATGCCGGCAACCAGACGCAGCGGTTCGTGCAGATCGGCACCAACCGCCAGGTGGCCGATGGCGACAACGGCGCACGGCTGTTCCAGCAGGTGCGCAACGGCAACGGTACCTTCGTCGTGGGCGCGGCCGCCGCCAACCAGGGGTCGGTGATCGCAGGCTCCAACTCGGTGACCGATCCGGCCGCCTGGGCCGCGGGCCACCCGCCGTACACGCTGACGTTCTCGAGCGCGACGACCTACTCGGTGACCGACGCGACCGGCGCGACGGTGGTCGCCAACGCGGCCTACACGGACGGCGCGACCATCAGCCTCAACGGCGCCCAGCTGCAGTTGTCCGGCACGCCGGCGGCCAATGACAGCTTCACGATCTCGCCGAGCGCCAACCAGGACCTGTTCACGACCCTGCAGAACCTCGCCACGGCCCTGACGGCGCCGCAGACGACCAACACGCAGCAGGCGCAGCTCAACAACAGCGTCAACCGGGCGATCGAGGCGATCGACCAGGGACTGACCAACATCTCCAACGTGCGCTCCGACGTCGGCGCGCGCCTGAACGCGATCGACACGCAGAACAGCAGCAACAGCTCGGTGACGCTGCAGCTCAAGTCGACGCTCTCGACCCTGCGGGACGCGGATTACGCCACGGCCGTGACGACGCTGAACCAGCAGCTGACCGGGCTGCAGGCCGCGCAGGCGGCCTACGTGAAGATCCAGAACCTCTCGCTCTTCAACTACATCCAGTAGGCCAGCGCCCAGGCGAGCGCCACGATCGCCACCGCCGCGAGGCCGGCCGCTGCCTGTACCGCCGGCGACTCCGGCGGCGGCCGCCGCCTGAGCGGCAGCGCGCCGAGCACGCCGCAGCCGAAGCCGAGGGCGTGCGCCGCGACGTCGGTGTGGGCATCCCCGGTGCCGAGCAGCGCGAGCAGCACGAGCGCCGCGACCAGCGTGCCGCCGCGCAGCCCGAGGCGCGCCCGGCGCGTCGCGGCGGGCCAGCGGTGGACGGCGAGTGCGCCGAGCGCGGCGAACACCGCCGTCGAGGCGCCGAGCGACACGCGCCCGGCGGGCATCCACAGTCCGTTCAGCACGTTCGCGGCGGCGGCGGCCAGCAGCACCAGCAGCCAGCCGACCCCGGCGCCGTAGACGCGCGAGGCGAGCCCGCCGAAGAGCGCGCCGAAGCCCAGGTTCGCGAGCAGGTGCGCGAGGTCGCCGTGCAGCGTCAACGCCGTGACCGCGCGCCACAGCTCGCCGGCGCGCAGGCGCGCGCCGTCGAGCACGCCGTCGCCGAACCAGTCGTGGCCGAGCAGCGAGCGCGTGCTCGCGACCTGCAGCAGGAACAGCACCAGTGCGTACGCGAGCGCGCCGGGGATGGCGTTCTTATGCAGCCGCGGCGGCACCGGGCGCGGCTGCGGGCGGTTCTCGTGGGCGTAGCGCTCGAGCTCAGCCAGCGCGCGCCCGCCGTCGCCGGGCGCCACGTACAGGCCGTAGAGCCCGTCCTCGCGGCGCAGCTCCGAGGGGATGTCGAGCGCCAGCAGCACGAAGCGACGGTCGTCGCAGGGCCCGGGGGCCGGCGAGCGGAAGACCAGGGTCCAGGGGATTTCGCTGTCCACGCCCCGCGAATGTGGCGGCCGGGCCGCCCGACTTCAACCGTCGCCCGGCAGCGACGGGTGCGGCGGCTAAAGATCGCCCGCCGCTGCCCGATATAGGCAATGACGGCCAGCCGGCATCCCCGGGGGCGCGCTTGTACCACCCGGCGGCGGCCGGCGACCGTGATCCAGCACTCAGTTCCGCTGCGCCACGGACCCCCAGTTAAAGATCCGCCCGCCCGGACCGATAAATCGCCCGAGTGTCGAACTTGTGGCCCGCGAAGCCGGGCCTAGGGAACCCAACCCGAGCCCGCGGAATAAGCCACACGGCCGGACCGTCACCAGGAGCCAACCAACATGTCACTTGTCATCAACACCAACATTGCTTCGCTGAACGCGCAGCAGAACCTGACCAACAGCGGCCTGTCGCTGCAGACGTCCCTGCAGCGCCTGTCGTCCGGCCTGCGCATCAACAGCGCGAAGGACGACGCGGCGGGTCTCGCGATCTCCGACCGCTTCACGACGCAGATCAACGGCCTGAACCAGGCCATCCAGAACGCCAACGACGGCATCTCGCTCGCGCAGACCGCCGACGGCGCCCTGCAGGAAGTCACGAACAACCTGCAGCGCATCCGCCAGCTGGCCGTGCAGGCCGCGAACGCCACGAACAGCGCCTCGGACCGCGCCTCGCTGGACGCCGAAGTGCAGCAGCGCATCCAGGAAATCACGCGCATCGCGACGCAGACGTCGTTCAACAACCGTAACGTGCTCGACGGCACGTTCGGCAACGCGCAGTTCCAGGTCGGCGCGAACGTCGGCCAGACGATCACGGTGGGCCTGAACACGAGTTCCAAGGCTGCCGACATCGGCTCGTTCGTCAACAGCACCGGTCTCAACCAGCAGGCCACCGGTGGCACGCTGACCGGCACGAGCGCCTATAACGGTGCAGCGCCGGCGACCACCGCGGGCAGCGCCGGCAACTACTACGGTGTCGACAACACCGCGAT
>JAFEDP010000465.1 GCA_018241545.1 Pseudomonadota bacterium | reverse complement strand
GGGCGCCGAGTCGCGCCTCGAGCACCCCGCCGAGGTCGCGCGCCAGCGCGAGCGCGCGCACGTCACCGGTCGCGAGCAGCGCGGCGAACGCCGCGAGCGCCGCCTCGGGATCCTCCACCGGCCCCGGCCGGCCACCCGCCGGCGCCGCCGGCGCGAGCGGCCGCACGGCCTCGGCGAGGTTCGCGAGGTGCAGGGCGACCTCGACCAGGCCGACCGCGGTCCCGTCGACGCCGAGCCCGGCGCGCAACCGTCCCTCGAGCTCGCGGGCCCGGTACTCGACCTCGACCGCACCGACGAGGCCGGCCATGCCGCGCAGCGCGTGCAGGCCGCGCCCGGCGAGCGTCGCATCGCCCGCGGCGAGGGCCGCGCGCGACTCGCCGACCACGCGCTCGCCGTCGGCGAGGAACTGCAGCAGGAAGCCCAGGTAGCGGCCGGTGTCGCCGCGCACGAAGGCGGCATTGATCGCCGGGTCCAGGCCCGGCAGCCGGGCGAGCGCCGCGCGCACCGCGGCCAGATCCGCAGCCGCCTCGCTCACCGGAACAACCGCGACTGGTGCGGGCAATTGTCCGAGGGCTCGCGCAGGCGCTCGGCCACCGCGACGAAGGCCTCGAACACCGCCTCGAAGGCATCGACCACCGCCGGATCGAAGTGCCGGCCGCGCTGCGCCACGATGATCGCGCGCGCCTCCTCGGCCGGCATCGCGTCCTTGTAGGGGCGCTGCGAGATCAGCGCGTCGAAGACGTCCCCGAGCGCCATCAGCCGCGCCGACAGCGGGATCGCGCCGCCGGTGAGCCCGTGCGGGTAGCCGCTGCCGTCCCAGCGCTCGTGGTGGGACTGGCAGATCTCCTTCGCATAGCGCAGGAAGTCGAGCCGCACGCCGATCTCGTCCTCGGCGCGCTCGATCGCCTCGCGCCCGGCCGTCGGGTGGCGGCGCATGACGTCCCACTCGGCCGCGCTCAGCGGGCCGGGCTTGAGCAGGATGTGGTCCGGGATCGCCACCTTGCCGATGTCATGCAGCGGCGCGCACTTGGCCATCAGCGTGATCGCGCGCGGGCTGAGTTCGTCGACGTGCAGGCCCATGGCCCGCAGCTGGGTCGCGAGCAGCCGCACGTATTCCTGCGTGCGGCGCAGGTGGTGGCCGGTCTCGGGGTCGCGCGCCTGCGCGAGGCGCGCGAGCGCCAGGATCGTGACGTCCTGGGCGTGCTCGAGGTCGGCGAACTGGCGCGCGACCTCGGCGGCCAGCAGCGCGTTGGTGCTCTGCATGTGCTCGCGATCGCGGTGCCGCTCGAGCACCGCGCGGATCCGCGCCAGCACCGCGGAGGTACCGAAAGGCTTGGCGATGTAGTCGGCGGCGCCGAGGTCGAAGCCGTGCGTCTCGTGCTCGGCATCGCCGAGCGCGGTCATGAACATCACCGGAATCTGGCGCGTCGCCGGGTCCGCCTGCAGCTGCGCCAGCACGTCGTAGCCGCTCAGGAACGGCATCACGATGTCGAGCAGGATCAGGTCGGGCCGCGGGTCGATGCGCGCGAGCGCGAGCGCCCGCACGCCGTTGGTCGCGGCGCGCACCCGGTAATGGGGCTCCAGGAGGTCGACGATCACCGCGAGGTTCGAGGGCGAATCGTCGACCACGAGCACGAGCGGCGCCTCGGCGAGCGCCGGTGCGGCGCCGTCCGGCTCGGGATGGGGTTGCAGGTCGAGTGCGGCGCTCATCGGCCTCTTCCGGGCGGTGGCAGGCAGGGCGGGCGCGACTCCGCCCGTCCCGGAGCCTATCGGCCGCGCCGCTCGCCGCTACAGCCCTTGAGGCGCCCCGCGCCGAGAAATCCGTCTTTGGCCCAGCGGGGGCTGGGCCCGCTGCAGCGGCGCGCTTGAGGGAATCGCATAGGCCGCCCGGCCGCGGCCGGGCGCGCTTCAGCGCTGCGCGGTGAGCGGGCGGGTCTCGTCCGCGACGTTGACCGGGATGCCGGTCGCCTGCTCGAACGCCGCCTCGGCCCGCGCCCAGGTCACCGGGCCCGCCGGGTGCTGGCGCACCGCGTTCGCCACGAGGCGCGCGAGCGAGTTGCGGTCGGGGTCGACGACGGCGCTCGAGGTGGCCTCGAGCGGCGGGTGCACCTCCACGTACAGGCGCCCGCCCGACCAGCCGACCTTGTGCGGCTGGTTGACGATGCGCACCGGCGTGTCCACCGCGACCATCTTGAAGAATTCCTCGATGTGCTCGGGGTACAGGCGCATGCAGCCGTGCGTGACCTGCATGCCGACGCCGGCCGGCTTGTTGGTGCCGTGGATCAGGTACGAGCCGCCGGGGATCGCGAGGCGCATCGCGAACAGCCCGAGCGGGTTGTCGGGTCCCGGCGGCACCATCTTCGGCAGGATGTCGCCGCGCGCGGCGTGCTCGGCGCGCACCGACTCCGGCGGGTACCAGGGCGGGTCCTTGATCTTCGCGGCGATGCGGGTGACGCCGATCGGCGTCGACCAGTCCATCTTGCCGACGCTGACCGGGTAGGTGACGACCACGCGTGGCTCGCCGGGCTTGGCCGGCGGGAAGTAGTACAGCCGATGCTCCGGCAGGTTGATGACGATGCCCTCGCGCGGCGCGTCCGGCAGCACGCGGCGCAGCGGCAGGCGCACCACCGTGC
>JAFEDP010000464.1 GCA_018241545.1 Pseudomonadota bacterium | reverse complement strand
ACCTGACGCGCGCCCAGGTGGCGGCCCTGACCGGGCGGTTCCTCGACCGGCGCCTCGCCGGGCTGATCCGCCCGGCGGCACGCGCCGTCCTCGAGCGGCACCGCGCGGCGGGCGACCGGCTGGTGCTGCTGTCGGCGAGCACGGACTTCTACGTCGATGAGCTGGGCCGCCGGCTCGGCTTCGACGAGGTGATCTGCACCGGCGTCGCGTTCCGCGGCGACCGGCTCGACGGGGCGCTGACGACCCCGAACCGCCGCGGTACCGAGAAGGCGCGCTGCCTCGAGGGCCTGCGCGCGCGCTTCCCCGGGGCAACGATCTGCGCCTACGGCAATGCGGATTCCGACCTCGAGCACCTGTGTGCCGCCGACCGGGCCACGGTGGTCAACGGCTCGCGCCGACTCGAGCGCCGGGCCCGCGCGCTTGGGCTCGCCGTGGAGCAGTGGCGCTGAGGGCCTGGCCCGGGCCGCCTGCCCGGGGGGCCCCTTACGGGGCGGGGCGGGCGGTTCAGCGGGCGCCTGCGAAAAGAGCTGCAAGCGGCTGATCCATCGATCCTTGTGATCCTCCCGGGCGGTTGCCTGGAACCGAAGCCAAATAGGTATTAGTTGCGACTAGTAATGAGAACTATTCTCATCTAATCTAGCTCCACACCCTGAGGAGCGACCGTTGCGCCCGACCGCCCCCACGCCCCTGCCCCGGCTCACCGGCCCCGTCGAGCGGCCGCGGCGGTCGAGCGGTCGGGCCGCGGGACTGCGGATCGTGCCGCCGCCCGCTCCGGCTCCTGCCCGTGCGCGCAGCTGGCGCGGGCGGCTCACGGCCGGGCTCGCGGTGGCCGGCCCCGGGATCGTCGTGATGCTGGCCGACACCGACGCGGGCAGCATCATCACCGCGGCGCAGAGCGGCGCGCAGTGGGGCTACCGCCTGCTGCTGCTGCAGCTCGTGCTGGTGCCGATCCTGTACGTGGTGCAGGAGCTCACCGTGCGCCTCGGGCTCGTGACCGGCCGCGGCCACGGCGAACTCATCCGCCTGCACTACGGCCGCGGCTGGGCGTGGCTGTCGGTCGGCACCCTCGTGCTCGCCTGCCTCGGCGCCCTGCTCTCCGAGCTCAGCGGCCTCGCCGGCGTCGGGCTGCTGTTCGGCGTGCCGGCGTGGGTCACGATGGGTCTCGTGGTCGTGACCCTGACGCTGATGGCCTGCACGGGCTCGTACCTGTCGGTCGAGCGCATCGCGATGGGGATCGGCGCCTTCGAGCTCGTGTTCCTGGTCGTCGCCTGGCGCGCGCAGCCGCAGGCCGCGGCGGTCGCCGCCGGCCTCGCGGCCGTGCCGTGGCGCGAGAGCGGCTACCTGTACCTGGTCGCCGCCAACATCGGCGCGGTGATCATGCCGTGGATGGTCTTCTACCAGCAGTCGGCCGTGGTCGAGAAGCGCCTGACGGCCGCCGACCTGCCGGCCGCGCGCTGGGACACCGCGGCCGGCGCGCTCGTGACGCAGCTGATCATGGCGTGCGTGCTGATCGCGACCGCGGCGACGCTCGGTGGCCACGGCGCAGTCGCGCTCGACACCGTGCAGCAGATCGCCTCCGCCATCACCCCGTTCCTCGGCGAGCGCACCGGCAAGCTGCTGTTCGCGCTCGGCATGACGGGCTCGGCCCTGGTCGCGACGATCGTCGTGACGCTGACGGCGGCGCGCGCGCTCGGCGAGGTGCTCGGCGTGCGCCACTCGCTCGAGCACGCGCCGCGCGAGGCGCCGTGGTTCTACGGGATCTACACCGCGGCGCTCGCGGTCGGCGGCCTGCTGGTCGCCTCCGGCGCCGACCTCGTGCGGCTCAGCGTCGGCGTGCAGGTCATGAACGCGCTGCTGCTGCCGGTCGTGCTCGGCTTCCTGTACCTGCTGGCGCGGCGCCTGCCGGCGCCGCACCGCCTCGCCGGCGGCTATGCCGCGGTCGTGTTCGCGACCATCGCGCTGACCGCGGGCTTTGGCGTCTATGCGGCGCTCGCCGGGACCGCGGGCTGAGCGGTGCGGCGCGTCGAGTGGCTGTGGCTGCCGGTCGCGGCGCTGTCGGCGCCGGCGCAGGCCACCCAGTACCTGTCGATCGAGCAGGCCCAGGCGCTGATGTTCCCGGGCGCGCAGCTGAGCGAGGCGCCGGTGACGCTGGGCGCCGCGGAGATGGCCGCGATCGCGCGGGCCGCCGGCAGCGCGGTCGCGCACCCGGCCTACCGGGTCTGGCGGGTCGAGGGCGGCGGGTTCTTCGTCGCCGACGAGGTGATCGGCAAGCACGAGCTCATCAGCTACGCGGTCGGCCTCCAGCCGGACGGGGCGATCCGCCAGGTGGAGGTGCTCGCCTACCGCGAGTCGTACGGCTTCGAGATCCGCAACGAGCGCTGGCGGCGGCAGTTCGTCGGCCGCCGCCCGGGCGCGCCGCTGCGCCTCGCGCGCGAGATCCAGAACATCAGCGGCGCCACGCTCTCCTGCGCGCACCTCACCGAGGGCGTGGCCCGCATCCTGGCCCTGTATGACCTCGTGCTGCGCCACTGACGGCCGCCGGCGGGCGCAGCCCTGGCTCGGCACCCTGGTCGAGGTCGCGGTGCGCGACCCCGGGGCCGCCGGCGACGTCGGCGCCGCGATCGACGCGGCGTTCGCGGCGATC
>JAFEDP010000463.1 GCA_018241545.1 Pseudomonadota bacterium | reverse complement strand
CCGGCGACCTTGAGCCGGTGGCGCACGTAGGCCGCCGCCTCCGGGCGCTCGAGCGGGTCGAGGTGGTAGCGGCCGGTGATGCGCTGCGCGAGCTGGCGCAGGTCGTTGCGCGCCAGCACCTCGCGCAGCTCCGGCTGGCCGACCAGGATGATCTGCAGCAGCTTCTGGGTGGCGGTCTCGAGGTTGGTCAGGAGCCTCACCTGCTCGAGCACGTCGGCCGACAGCTGCTGGGCCTCGTCGACGATCACCACCACGCGCCGGCCGCGCGCGTGCGCCTCCAGCAGGTAGCGGTTCAGGAGGTCGACGGTCGCCTTGACGCTCGTGCGCAGCGCCTCGGGCACCGCCACGTGCAGCTCGTCGCAGATCGCGAGCAGGAACTCCTCCGGCGTCACGCGCGGGTTCAGGATCAGCGCGACGTCGGCGTGCGCCGGCAGCTGCGCGAGGAAGCTGCGCACCATCGTGGTCTTGCCGGTGCCGACCTCGCCGGTCAGCTGCACGAAGCCGCCGGCGTCGTCGATGCCGTACAGCAGGTGCGCGAGCGCCTCCGCGTGCCGCTCGCTCAGGTAGAGGTAGCGCGGGTCCGGGGTGATCGCGAAGGGCTTCTCGGCGAGCCCATAGAAGCTCGTGTACATGAGCCCGTCATCATAAGCCGGCGGCGCCGGCGCCGGGGCATGGGCTGCGCAAACCATTGATTTGCCGGCCGCCGCGCCGTTCCCGGGCCCTTCAGTGGCGGCGGCGCGCGTCCGTGAACCCGTCCTCCTTGTGGCCGCGCTCGAGGCTGCTCGCGCGCTTGACCGCCTCGCTGCCGAACTTCTCGCGGATCCGGTCGAGCGTCGGGTCGAGCCGCGCGGTGCGCTGCGCTGCGGGCGCGGCGCTGAGGGCGGTGGCGGGCGGCGCGGCGAACAGGTCGAGCTGCGCCTCGGGCGAGAGGTGGCTGAGGCCCACGCCGAGCAGCCGCACCGCGGCGCGCGGCTGCTCGGCGAGCCAGCCGTCCAGCAGCTCGCGCGCGACCGCGAGCACGGTGCCGGTGTCCTGGGTCGGCGGCCGGAACGTGCGGGCGCGGGTGTAGGTCGTGAAGTCGCGGCGGCGGATCTTGACCGTGACCGAGGCGCACAGCAGCTGCTTGTGCCGGAGGCGCACGCCGACGCGGTCGGCGAGCCGCGCGAGCTCGGCGTGCAGCTGCTCGCGGCGCCTGAGGTCGGTGTCGAAGGTCTCCTCGGCGCTGACCTGCTTCTCCTGCCAGTCCGGCACCACCGCCCGCTCGTCGACCCCGGCCGCGCGCTCGCGCACGCGCTGCGTGTAGCGCCCGAACAGCGGCCACAGCACCGCATCGGGGGCGACGCGCAGCTCGCCGAGCGTCTGCAGGCCCGAGGCCTCGAGGCGCGCCGCGGTCTTGGCGCCGATGCCCGCGAGGCGCCGCAGCGGCAGCGGGTCGAGGACCCGCGCGACCTCCTCCGGGGCGATCACGCACAGCCCGTCGGGCTTCTTGAGGTCGGAGGCGATCTTCGCCAGCAGCTTGTTGTGCGCGACCCCGACCGAGGCGGTGAGGCCGGTGCGCTCGCGGATGCGCGCCTTGATCGACGCGGCGATCGCCGGCGGCTCGCCGAACAGCGTCCGGCTGCCGGTGACGTCGAGGAACGCCTCGTCGAGCGACAGGCCCTCCACCAGCGGCGTGAACTCGTGGAACACCTCGAATACCTGCGCCGAGACTTCCTGGTAGCGCTTCATGCGCGGCGCGACCACGATCGCGTGCGGGCACTTCTCGAGCGCGAGGCGCGTCGGCATCGCCGAGTGCACGCCGAAGCGGCGCACCTCGTAGCTCGCGGCCGCGACCACGCCGCGCACGCTGCCGCCGCCGACGATGACCGGCAGGCCGGCGAGCTCGGGGTGGTCGCGCTGCTCCACCGACGCGTAAAACGCGTCCATGTCCACGTGCAGGATGGCGCGCACCGCGGCGCCCCTAGGCGACCAGCGCGCTCAGGAGGAAGGTGCCGGCGAGCGTGATCGCGAGGAACGCGAAGTAGACGACGAACAGTGTCGCGAGCTTGAGCCCCGTGAGCAGCCGCCCCTGGCCGTAGTAGCGGCGCATCGCGCGCCACAGGTACCAGAGCGTGTAGAGGAGGGCGATGGTGCTGGCCGCGGCGCCGAGCCCGTGCAGCGCCGGCAGCGCCCTGGCGAGCTGCGCCACCAGCATCTCGGCGACCATGGTCAGGAACAGCGCCGAGTGGTTGTGCAGCACGAACACCAGGTGCTCGACGTAGTAGCGCCGCGGGAACCAGTACAGCAGCAGCATCGCTGCCGCGATCAGCGGCATGAATACGAACATCGCCTTCGGGATGCTGCCGACGAAGGCGTGGATCACGCTGCGGCCGTGGTCGACGGTGAAGCGCCGGCACGCGTCCCTGAGCGGCGGCTCGAGCCAGCGCACGTCGCTGTGCACCTTGGCGCAGTCCTTGGCGTCCCAGTTCAGGAAGCCGCCCTCGGTGGCGGAGTCCTCGTCGGCGTCCTGGCCCGCGGCCGGCGCTGCGGCGATCGCCGGCCGTCCCGGCGCCGGCTCGTTCGCCGCGCCGCTGGCGGCGGTGGCGGCGGTGGCGCCGGGCGCAGGGGCGGCACCGGCGGCCTCGGCCGCATGGCGCGCGCGTGCCTC
>JAFEDP010000462.1 GCA_018241545.1 Pseudomonadota bacterium | reverse complement strand
CGCACCTGCACCGAGGCGGGCATGCTGGCGACGTTCGCGATGCTGCAGGGCGCCGCCGCGGAATCCTTCCTCGACGGCCTCGGCGCCCGCTACTGGTGCCTGCGCTGACCGCCGAACGCCAGCTGCCGGTCGCGCGCCCGCGCGACCGGCACCCGCGTGCATCGCCGGCCCGCAGTCCAGCGTCGGCCGGCTGTCGGGTACCCGGCGCTAGTCGCGCGCGAAGCGTGCCTGGAAGAAGCGCAGGTACTTGGGCTCGTATACGAGCCGCAGCCCGCGCGCGGACGCGCGCTGCTCATATGTCTCGATGACGGCCTCGGCCGTCACGTCCATGTGCGCCTGCGTGTACACGCGCCGCGGGATCGTGAGGCGCACGAGCTCGAGGGCCGGGTGGTGGTTGCGCCCGGTCGCGCGGTCGCGCCCGGCGGACACGATGCCGCGCTCCATGGCGCGCACGCCGGAGGCCTCGTACAGGTAGGCGGCCAATGCCTGCGCCGGGAACTGCTCCTGGTCGAGGTGCGGGTAGAACGCCTTCGCATCGAGGTACACGGCGTGCCCGCCGATCGGACGCACGATCGGGACGCCCGCCTCGAGCAGCTTCTCCCCCAGGTACTCGACCTGCCCAATGCGCGCCCGGATGTGGTCGTCCTGCACCGACTCCTCGATGCCGCGCGCCATCGCCTCCATGTCGCGCCCCGCCATGCCGCCGTAGGTGTGCAGACCCTCGTACAGCACCACGAGGTTGCTCGCCTCCTCGTACAGCGCCGCGTCGTTGACGGCCAGCCAGCCGCCGATGTTGACCAGCGAGTCCTTCTTGCCGCTCATCGTGCAGCCGTCGCTGTAGCTGCAGAACTCGCGCAGGATCTCGGCGACGCTGCGGCCGGCGAAGCCGGCCTCGCGCTGCTGGATGAAGTAGGCGTTCTCGACCGCCCGGGTGGCATCGAGCATCACCCGGATGCCGTACCGGCGCGCGAGTTCGTGAACTGCGCGGATGTTCGCCATCGACACCGGCTGGCCACCGGCCATGTTGACCGTGGCGGCGAGGCACAGGTAGGGGATCCGGCTCGCACCGACGCGCTCGATCAGCGCCTCGAGGGCCGCGAGGTCGACGTTGCCCTTGAACGGCAGGTCGCTGGCGGGATCGTGCGCCTCCCGCACGATGACGTCGACGAAGTTCGCCCCGGCGAGTTCCTGGTGGGCGCGGGTCGTCGTGAAGTACATGTTCCCGGGCACCGTATCGCCCGGCTTGATCAGCACCTTCGACAGGATGTTCTCGGCGCCGCGGCCCTGGTGCGTCGGGACCACGTGGCGGTAGCCGTAGTAGCGACGCACCGCATCCTCGAGGTGATAGAAGTTGCGGCTGCCGGCGTAGGCCTCGTCGCCGAGCATCATGCCGGCCCACTGCGAGTCGCTCATCGCGCTCGTGCCGCTGTCGGTCAGGAGGTCGATGTAGACGTCCTCGGAGCGCAGCAGGAAGGTGTTGAAGCCGGCCTCGAGCAGGGCGCGCTCGCGCTCGGCCCGCGTGGTCATGCGGATCGGCTCGACGACCTTGACCTTCCAGGGCTCGGCCCAGGAGCGGTGGCGTCGCGCAGGTCGGTCAGTGGTCGCGTTCATGGCGTGGCTCCGGGTGGAGGGGGCGCCGCCGGCCGGCGGCCTCGCCCGGGAACAGCCTACGGCCGGCAGGACGTCGATAAAAGCGCATAGAATTGCGTCAGTCGTTCTAATATTGTGAACATCATGCGGCCCGACCTCGACGCCCTCGTCGCGCTCGATGCGGTGGTGCGCCACGGTGGCGTCGCGCAGGCGGCGGCGCACCTGCACAAGGTGCCCTCGGCGGTGAGCTACCAGCTGCGCAAGCTCGAGGACCAGCTCGGCCTGGCGCTGCTCGACCGGGCGGGCTATCGCGTGCGGCTGACGCCGGCCGGCGAGGCGGTGCTGGCCGAGGGCCGGCGCCTGATCGCGCATGCCGAGCAGGTCGCCTCGGTCGCGCAGCAGTTCGGCGCGGGCTGGGAGCCACGCCTCACCATGATCGTCGACGGCATCCTGCCGCTCGAGCCGACGCTCAGGGCGCTGCGCACGCTCGCCGACGAGCGCGTGCCGACGCGCATCCAGGTGAAGGTCGAGTTCCTCGGCGGCGTGCAGTTCCGCTTCGAGCGCGATGCCGCCGACCTAATGCTGGTCAAGGACTTCGCGCCGGACCCGCACCTGCGGGCCGAGGCGCTGCCGGAGATCGAGTGCGTGCTGTGCGCGGCCCCGGACCATCCGCTCGCAGCGCGCCGGCGGGTCGACCTCGCCGAACTGCACGACCACGTGGAGCTGTCGGTCCAGGACTCCAGCGACCAGGGCGACGACCGCCACATGTTCGGCGGCGAGCGCGTCTTCTACCTGTCGGACTTCGTCGCCAAGAAGCGGGCACTGGTGCTCGGGCTCGGCTTCGGGTGGATGCCGCTGTACCTGGTGGCACGCGAACTGGGCCGCGGGACGCTGCGCGAAATCCGCTACGTCGGCGGTTCGCGCTACCGGTTCACGCCGCTGCTGGTCGACCGGCTGAATCGCGGCCTCGGTCGTACCGCCGCAAGACTGTGCGCGCTGCTGCGGGCGGAGCACTGGCCGCCCGCCGCGACGCCGGCCCGCGGCGCGCGCCCGAGCGCCGCGCCGCGGACCGACGCCCGGGC
>JAFEDP010000461.1 GCA_018241545.1 Pseudomonadota bacterium | reverse complement strand
CGCCGGCCGCGCACCACCGACGATGTCCTTCAGGATGGGCGCGACCGCGCCGAGTTCCGAGCTCAGGCGATAGCGGGGCGCCGCCAGGTTCGGCGCGCCGTCGCCGAGCGCGGCGAGCAGCGCAGCCGCCTCGGCGCCCCCGACCCGGGCCAGCCACTCGCGGTCGCAGTACAGGCTGACCCAGGTCTGGCGCTCGTCGCGCCGGCCCATGCGCTCGGCCGCGTCGTCGCAGCCGCGCGGCTGGTACCACAGCAGGCACGAGGGCTCCGGCACGCGGATCTCGCCCCACGAGCCCGCCAGCAGCAGCGATCCCGCCAGGCGGTAATGGATCTCGACGATGTCCTGCCCCGACAGGCGGCTCTGGAAGTCCTCGGCGCAGCCCACGTCGACCACCGCCATCGCCATGCCGGGGGAGACCGCGTAAGTGTCGCAGCGACCGGCGGGATCCGCCCCGCGAAAGCGCAGCCGGTCGCGGTACGCCCCGTAGCGCCGGATGAAGGCGCGTTCGCCGCGCGGCAGCGGCGAGCCGCCGCCGAGCTCCGCCGGCCTCGCGAGCAGCGACTCGGCAACCTCGGTGGCCGGTACCGGCTGCCGTCCGCGCTCCGTCATCGCACCTCCCGCCGGCACGCGCGCCGGCCGACGGAGCCTGCGTCCCACCCCCAACGCTGTCAACCGCGCGCTGCGCCTAAGACCTCGGCCGGCGCACCTAAGAAACCCCGACCCTGGCGGGCGGGGACATCGGTTACCGTCCTAGCGGCCCCGCCCCGTCGCGGCGGGTCGCGAGAGGCGCCATGAAGTCGCACGCCCGAGTCGTCGTCATCGGCGGCGGTGTCGTCGGATGCAGCGTGCTCTACCACCTGACGAAGCTCGGCTGGACCGACGTCGTCCTGTGCGAGCGCAAGGAACTGACCGCGGGCTCGAGCTGGCACGCGGCGGGCGAGTTCCACGCGCTCAACAGCGACGCGGCCATGTCGCGACTGCAGGCCTACACGGCCCGCCTCTACCCCGAGCTTGAGCGCATCTCCGGCCAGGACATCGGCCTGCACCTGCCGGGAGGGCTCAACATCGCCGCGACGCGGGAGCGCTGGGACCTGCTGCGCGCGGACGTCGCGCGCCACCGCACGCTGGGCCTCGACACGCGCCTCGTCGGGCCCGCGGAGATCCGCGAGCTGTGCCCGATCATGGACACGACCGGCGTCTTCGGGGCGATCTTCGACCCGATGGAGGGTCACCTCGACCCCGCCGGCACCACCCACGCCTACGCCAAGGCGGCCCGGCTCGCCGGCGCCGAGATCTACCGCCACACCCGCGTCCTCGAGCTGACGCCGACCGCCGGCGGCGGCTGGCGGGTCGTCACCGAGCACGGGACGATCGAGGCCGAGCACGTCGTCAACGCCGGCGGGCTGTGGGCCCGCGAGGTCGGGCGCCTGGCGGACGTCGAGCTGCCGCTGGTGCCGATGGAGCACCACTACCTGATCACCGAGGACCTGCCCGAGCTCAAGGCGGCGACGCGCGAACTGCCGATCGTCGTCGACCTCGACGGCGAGATGTACTTCCGCCAGGAGCGCCGGGGCGTCCTGCTCGGTGTCTACGAGACGCCGGCGACGCCCTGGTCGGTGGGCGGCACGCCGTGGGAGTACGGGGAGACGGAGCTCCTGCCGCCGCAGCTCGAGCGGCTGACGGGCGCGCTTGAGAAGGGCTTCGGCCGTTTCCCGACGCTGCACAGCGCCGGCATCCGCCGCATCGTCAATGGCCCGTTCACGTTCACGCCCGACGGCAACCCGCTGGTCGGCCCGGTCCCCGGGCTGCGCCACTACTGGGCCGCGTGCGGCGTGATGGCGGGCTTCGCGATGGGCGGCGGCATCGGCCTCGCGCTCGCCACCTGGATGGTCCACGGCGAGCCGGAGGGCGATGCCTACGCACTCGACGTCGCGCGCTTCGGGCCGTACGCGACGCGGCGCTACGTGCTCGACAAGGCGAGCGAGTTCTACTCGCGGCGCTTCCGCATCGCCTATCCCAACGAGCACTGGCCGGCGGGCCGGCCGTCGAAGACCTCAGCGCTGCACGGTCGCCTGCTGGCGCGGCGCGCCGTGCACGGCGTGAGCTACGGCCTCGAGGTGCCGCTCTACTTCGCACCGGCCGGCGAGCCGGCCGAGGAGACGCCGAGCCTCAGGCGCTCCAACGCCTTCGGGGCCGTCGGCGCGGAGTGCCGCGCCGCGCGCACCGCCGTGGCGCTCATGGACGCGAGCTCCTTCAGCAAGTACGAGTTCGCAGGTCCCGGCGCCGCCGCGGCGCTCGACCGGCTGCTCGCCGGGCGCCTGCCCGCGCCGGGCGCGGCGCGCCTGACGCCCATGCTGGCCCCGAGTGGCCGGCTGATGGGAGACCTGACGACGCTGTGCCTCGCGCCCGATCGCTACCTCGTGATGGGCTCGGGCTACCTGCAGGCCTGGCACCTGCGCTGGTTCAGCGAGCACCTGCCGCCGAGCGGCGTGGCGCTGCGCAACCTGTCGGACGACTGGGGTGGGATCGCGGTGTTCGGGCCGCGCGCGCGCGAGCTGCTCGCGATCGTCTCCGGCGAGGACTGCTCGACCGCCGCCTTCCCGTTTCTCGCGGCGCGCCGCATGGAGATCGGCATCGCGCCGGCGCTCGTGCTGCGCCTGTCGGTGACCGGCGAGCTCGGCTA
>JAFEDP010000460.1 GCA_018241545.1 Pseudomonadota bacterium | reverse complement strand
GGCGCGCCGGCGGTGGTCAACATCTCCACCAAGCGCGTGGTGCTGGAGCGCCAGCTGCCCGAGGTGCTGGCCCAGGCTTTCCCGGGGCTCGCCGAGTTCCGGCGCCGCGAGGAGTCGAGCCGCGGCTCCGGCGTGATCATCGACGCCGCCGGCCACGTCGCCACCAACTTCCACGTCGTCAAGGGCATGCAGGAGATCGTGGTCCAGCTCATCGACGGGCGCACGGCGCCGGCGAAGCTGGTGGGCACCGACCCGGACACCGACCTCGCGCTGCTGAAGATCGACCTTAAGGGCCTGCCGGTCATGCCGCTCGGGCGCTCCGACCAGCTGCGGGTCGGCGACGTCGTGCTCGCGATCGGCAACTCGCTGGGCCTCGGCCAGACCGTGACCCAGGGCATCGTCAGCGCCACCGGCCGCGCGCAGCTCGACCTCGCGGTGCTCGAGAACTTCATCCAGACGGACGCGGCGATCAACCCCGGCAACTCGGGCGGCGCGCTCGTGAACGCGAGCGGCGAGCTCGTCGGCATCAACACCGCGATCCTGAGCCACGAGCAGGGCATCGAGGGCATCGGCTTCGCGATCCCGGTGAACCTGGTGCGCGGCGTCACCGCCGAGCTGCAGTCGCGCGGCCGCATCGTGCGCGGCTGGTCGGGGCTGATCGTGGCGCCGCTGCCGGCGGAGGCGGTCGACAGCCGCGGCCAGCCGGTGGCGGGCGTGCAGATCACCGGCGCCGAGCGCGGCAGCCCCGCGATCGGCTCGGGGCTCGCAGCGGGCGACGTGATCACGCAGGTCGACGGGGCGGCGGTGTCGGGCCCGCAGGAGTTCCTCGGCGCGATCGCCCGCAAGGCGCCTGGCTCCACGGCGCGGCTCAGGCTCATCCGGCCGGGCCAGGGCCGCTACGACCTCGACCTGCCGATCGTCGCGCGCCCGCTCGAGCGCTGAGGACGGCTCAGCCGGGCAGCCGCTGGATCTGGGCGCCCAGCGACTTGAGCTTCTCCTCGATGCACTCGTAGCCGCGGTCGATGTGGTAGATGCGCTGCACCTCGGTGCGGCCCTCGGCCACGAGGCCCGCCAGCACCAGGCTCGCCGAGGCCCGCAGGTCGGTGGCCATCACCGGCGCCGCCGTCAGGCGCGGCACGCCCTTGATGATCGCCGTGTTGCCCTCGAGGCGGATGTCGGCGCCGAGCCGCCGCATCTCGAGCATGTGCATGAAGCGGTTCTCGAAGATCGTCTCGGTGATCGTGCCGACGCCCTCGGCGACCGTGTTGAGCGCGGCGAACTGCGCCTGCATGTCGGTCGGGAACGCCGGGTACGGCGCGGTGCGCAGGTCCACCGAGCGCGGCCGTCGCCCGCGCATGTCGACCTCGATCCACTGGTCGCCGCAGGTCACCTCGGCGCCGGCCTCGCGCAGCTTCTGCAGCACCGCGTCGAGGTGGTCGGGCCGGGCGTTGCGCACCCGCACGCGCCCGCGCGTGATCGCGCCGGCGACCAGGTAGGTGCCGGCCTCGATCCGGTCGGGCAGCACCTCGTAGGCGCCGCCGTGCAGCCGCGCGACGCCCTCGACGACGATCGTGTCGGTGCCGGCGCCGCGGATGCGCGCGCCCATCGCGTTCAGGAACTGGGCGAGGTCGACGACCTCCGGCTCGCGCGCCGCGTTCTCGATCCAGGTCGTGCCCTCGGCGAGCGTCGCCGCCATCATCAGGTTCTCGGTACCGGTCACGGTCACGGTCTCGAGCACGAGGCGCGCGCCCTTCAGGCGCGCCGCGCGCGCCTTGATGTAGCCGTTCTCGATGCGGATGTCGGCGCCCAGCTGGCGCAGCCCCTCGACGTGGATGTTCACGGGCCGCGCGCCGATCGCGCAGCCGCCCGGCAGCGACACGTCCGCCTGCCCGAAGCGCGCCACCAGCGGCCCGAGCACCAGGATCGAGGCGCGCATCGTCTTGACGAGCTCGTACGGCGCGACGCAGGCGCTGATCGCGGAGGCATCCACGGTCACGCGCATGCGCTCGTCGATGGTCACCGACACGCCCATGCGCCCGAGCAGCTCGTTGGTGGTCGTGACGTCCTGCAGGTGCGGAACGTTGGCGACCGTGACCGGCTCGTCGACCAGCAGCGTCGCGGCCAGGATCGGCAGCGCCGCGTTCTTGGCGCCGGAGATGCGCACCTCGCCCTCGAGCGGCGCGCCGCCGGCGATCTGCAGCTTGTCCATCCCGGGCCCTCAGCGACCGCCGCGGGCGGCCCACTCCTCGGGCGTGAGCGCGTCGATCGACAGCGCGTGGATCTCGCGGCCGACGGCGGCGCCGAGCGTGGCGTAGACCAGCTGGTGGCGCTGCAGGGGGCGCTTGCCGGCGAACTGCGCGGCGATGACGCGCGCCTCGAAGTGGGTGTCGTCGTCGGTGCGGACCGTGACGCGGGCGCCGGGCATGCCGGCCTCGATCTGGCGCTCGATGTCGGCGGCCTTCATGGCGACGGTGGTCCCGGTGGCTGCGGGCGAGGCCCGCGGAGGGCGCGAGTGTAGTGAATCCGGCCCGGCGCGAACAGCCGCGGCGGCCGGCCCGCAGGCCGGCCGCGGCACGACTTGGTATCATGCGGGCCTCCTTCAGCCGAGGTGCGCGCATGGCGACGCCGGCGCAGCCAGCCCCCGCCCCCGCCGCGCTCACCGACCAGGACCTGCTGGGCCTCGGGCGCA
>JAFEDP010000045.1 GCA_018241545.1 Pseudomonadota bacterium | reverse complement strand
CTGCGTGCGGGCGCGCGCATCGTCGAACGGATAGGCGATGCCGCCGTCGAGGATCACGCGCCAGGCGCCGTCCGTCGCGCGCCGCCAGACGGTCAAGTAGTGGCCGACGGCGAGTGGCGCCTCGTCGGTCGAGGTCCGATACGACAGGTACGGTCCGCTCGCCCAGCCGAAGTCGCCCCGGCCGGAGATCGCCGCGAGGTCGGGCCGCCAGCGCAGCGGCGCGCCCGGCGCCGGCCCGGCCTCGACCGCGGCGCGACCGGGCACCGGCTGGGGCTGCAGCACGATCGCCTCGTCGGCGAGGAAGGCGAGGAAGCCCGCGCGGGTGCCGTCCGCGATCGCCGCGCGCTCGAAGGCACGCTCGTTGTCGACGATGACCTGCGCCGTCGGCGCGGCCGCGCCGGCGGCCGCTGGCAGTGCGGCCAGCGCGGCGGCGATGGCGGCGATCCGGGGGATGCGTGAGGCGCTCATCAACACTCCCTTGTATGGCGCGGGAATCGGTGACCGGGCCGCGCGGCGCGGCTACGGCGCCGGCAGGCTCGACAGGATCCCGAGCCTGAGGTCGCCGAAGCGCGGCACGAAGCCGAGCTCGTCGCGGATCCGCGTGCTGTCGACGCGGCGCGACTCGGCGAGGTACGACATCAGCCCGGGCGAGAGCACCTGCTCGGCCTCGGCGCGCGAGACGAGCGCGGGCGTCGGCAGTCCCGCGAGCGTCGCGACGCGCTCGAAGTACTCGGTCATCGAGGTGGGGTTGCCGTCGGTGACGTTGTAGATCTGCTCCACGGCGCGCGGCGCGCTGCCGGCGAGCAGGCACGCGACCACGAGGTCGTCGACGTGGATGCGGCTCGAGAAGCCCGCCTCGGAATGGCGGATCATCGGCTCGCGGCGCTTCAGGCGCTCGATCGGCAGGCGGCCGGGGCCGTAGATCCCCGGTGCGCGCAGGATCGTCCAGCCGACGCCCTGGCGCGTGCCCCACTCGCGCACCGCGGCCTCGGCGTCGACGCGCCGCCGCGCGCGGTCGGTCGCGGGCTTGAGCGGCGCGCGTTCGTCGACCGGCGCACCGCCGGTGTCGCCGTACACGCCGGTGGTGGACAGGTAGACGAGCCGCGCCGGGTGGGCTGGGAGGCGCGCGAGGAAGCGCTTGAGGCGCGGGTCGGTGCGTCCCTCGGCAGGCGGCGGCACCAGGTAGTAAACGACCGTCGGCGTGCCGATGCCGCGCGGCACAGGCGAGGCCGCCGCATCGAGGTCCCAGACCGCCGCGTCGATGCCCTGCGCCTCGAGTGTGGCGGCGCTCTGCTCGCTGCGCGTCAGCCCGACCACCGGCCCGCGCGACAGCAGCGCGCGCGCGAGGCGGCGGCCCACGTAGCCGCAGCCGGCGACCAGGTAGCGCGGGGTGGCGTTCATCGCCTGGCCGTCACCGCGCGCGCGGCGGGCGGCCGGATCGGTGAGGAGGTGGCGGGGGATGGTTGCGCAGGCACGAGCCGCTCCAGACGATGGCTAGGCGCAGCCGCTCAGAAAGCCTGGTCCCAGGCGACCCACTCGACCGGCACGCCGGCGCGCAGCGTGTTGTGCACCTCGGCCACCGCGTCCGTCTCCTTGAGCAGCTGCAGCGTCTCGCTCTGCGGTCGACCGGAGGCGATCCGCGCGCGATAGCGGACGTTGCGCGCCGCGAGGCCGACGCCGTCGAACTCGCCGGCCGCCTCCACCTCCACGGCGTCGAGGGGGATGCCGCGCCGCTCCGCCTCGCGGTACAGGTCGTTGCAGTAGCAGGTCGCCAGCGCCAGCATCAGGAACTCCCCGCCGTTGATCGATGAGCCGCCGGCCGGCGACCGGGCGGGCACGGCCAGGGTCCTCGCCGCGGCGGCCGTGCAGACGCTGACGTCGTGCGCCGCGCGCGAGCTGCGGACGCTGGCCGAGATGCGCATGGATCGTCCCCCGGAAGCCGCCACCGCCGATCGCAGCATTCTAGGCCGATTGCGGGCACACTGGCGGTCATGGATCTCACCCTGCACCCCGAGCGGCGCACCGTTCCCCTCGCGCCCGGCCGGCCGGTGCTCGAGTCGGCGCTGGCCGCGCGCGTCCGCCTGCCCTTCAGCTGCCGCGGCGGCAGCTGCGGCGCCTGCCGCGCGCGCCTGCTCGCGGGCCAGGTGGCCTACCCCCGCGGCCGGCCGCTCGGGCTCAGCGACGCCGATGTCGGCGCCGGCATCGCGCTGCTGTGCCAGGCGGTGGCGCAGACCGACCTCGTGGTCGAACTCGATCAGGTGCGGCCGGCGGGTGAGGCGGAGGTCAAGACCCTGCCGTGCCGGGTCGAGCGCATCGAGGCGCTGGCCCCGGACGTGCGCGCCGTCTTCCTGCGGCTGCCCGCAATCGAGGAGTTCCGCTTCGAGGCCGGCCAGTACCTCGACGTGCTGCTGCCCGGCGGCCTGCGGCGCAGCTTCTCGATCGCCTCGCCGCCGCACGACGCCGCGCCGATCGAGCTGCACGTGCGCCGCGTGCCGGGCGGCGCGTTCAGCGAGCGCGTGTTCCGCGCGCTCGCGCCCGGCGCGCTGCTGCAGGTGCAGGGACCGCTCGGGCACTTCGTGTACCGCGAGCCGGACGGCGCGGCCGGGCCCCTGCTGCTGGTCGCGGGTGGCACCGGCTTCGCGCCGATCAAGTCGATCCTGCGCCACCTCTTGGAGCGCGGCCTCACGCGCCCCGTGCACCTGTACGTCGGCGCGCGCCACGAGGCCGACCTGTACGCCCACGACTGGATCGGCGGCCAGTGCGCCGCCCAGCCGCGCCTGCGCTACGTGCCGGTGCTGTCGATGGCGAGCGCCGCCGAGGCGGCGCGCCACCGCACCGGCCTCGTCCACGAGGCGCTGCTCGCCGACTTCGCCTCGCTGGCCGACGCCGAGGTCTACGCCGCGGGACCGCCGCCGATGGTGGCGGCACTGCGCGCGACGCTGCCGGCGCGCGGCCTGCCGGCCGGGCACCTGCACGTCGACGCCTTCGAGTACGCGCCGCGCTGAGCGCCGTCAGCGGCGCGGCGCGCCGAAGCGCCGCTGTCTGAGCGGCGGCAGGTCGAGCCGCCGGCCGGTCGCGAGCGCAAGGCCGTCCTTGAGCAGCGTCAGCGCCCGCTCGCCCTCGCCGAGCCGCTCCAAGAGCCCCGCGAGCAGCTGGGCGGTCTCGGCGCGCGGCCGCAGCGCCTGGCTGAGCTCGAGGTAGCTGCGCGCCTTGCCGTAGAGCTCCGCGGTGAGGCACAGCCGGGCGCAGGTCACGAGCAGCGCCGGGTCCTCGCGCCGCGTGCGCAGCCAGCCCTCCGCGGTGCGCAGCCGCTCGAGCGGATCGCCGCCGGCGAGCTCGCCGTACAGCAGCACCGCGGCCTCGTTCCAGTCGGCCTCCAGCAGCTCGCGCAGCAGCGTCGCGGCGCGCTCCGGGTCGCCGAAGCGCGCGAGCCCGCGCGCGTAGGCGACCACAACGCTCGGGCGCCTGCGTGCCGCGCGCGTCGCCTCGTCCCACACGGCCGCGAGCGCCGCCGGGCCGCCCTTGTCGGTCGCCACCCGGAGCATGTCCGCGTACAGCGTGTCCATGATCTCGTCGACCGCGGCCGGCGTCACGCCGCGCGTGCTCCTGAGGCGCGGCTCGAGCTGGCGCAGGCGGTCGAAGTCGCCGCGCTGCCGGTAGACCCGCGCCAACAGCAGCAGGGCGCGCGGGTTGAGGTCGCCGAGCTGCTCGAGCGCTGCGAGCGCCTCGAGCGCGGCATCCGTGTGCCCGCTCTTGAGGTTCATCTCCGCGACCGTCACCAGCACCGGGCCCGGCTCGTCGGCCGCCGCCTCGCGCGCGAGGCCGAGCCAGGCGTCGCGGCGCGGCATCACGCCGAGCAGGTCCGCGGCGCGCGCCGCGGCGAGGTAGTGCACGGCCGGCAGCTCCGCGTCGCGCGCGCTGCGGGTCAGGGTCAGCTCCGACTCGGCCCAGCGACCGGCGGACATCTCCAGCAGGCCGCGGTGCAGGTCCTCGCGCGCCCGCGCGCGGCGCCGCTCGAGGCGCGCGGCGCGCTGGCGCGCGGGCCAGCGCACGACGCGCTGCAGGGCCTCGAGCGCGAGCAGCGTCAGCAGCACGCACAGCACGAACGTCGGCACCGACATCTCGACGAGGTAGCCGCGGAAGCTGATCGCGACGTAGCCGTTGTCGGTCAGCAGCGCGCCGGCCAGCATCGCGCCGGCCACCAGCGCCGCCGCGAGCAGCCCGAGGCGGATCACGGTGCCTTCCCGCGCAGCAGCTTGAGCGACCCGGACACGTCGGGCAGCGCGGCGCCGACGTGCGCCGCCGCGAGCGCGGCGAGCTCGGCGTCGAGCGCGCGCACGCCGGCGTCCTTGCCGTCGAAGAACCGGCCGAGCCAGTCGCGTGCGGCCGCGAGGCTCGCGGCGTAGTCGGCGTCGTCCGCGCGCAGCGCCGCGAGCCGCGCCGCGAGCAGCAGCGTCTCGAGGTGGTGGCGGCGCACGCCGATCTCCTCCATCGACACCAGCCGCACGGTGGCGTCGCTGACGCGCCGCACGCTGACGAGGTCGTGCAGCGCCGTCGTGAGGCGCCACCACGCGCGCGCGAGCCCGGGCGGCGGCGGCGCCTCGCCGCGCGGCGCGTACTGGGCCTGGATGGCGCCGAGCAGCGGCAGCGTGCGCACCGACGCGCCGGCGAGGTCGAGCCGGTGCGCGAGCGCGCCGAGGTCCGGCAGCTCCACGGCGCGCAGCGCCGCGAGGTCGCGTTCGAGCTGCGCGCGGATCCTGAGCGAGGCGGCGTCGTTGGCCTCGGCGAGGCGCGCGTCGGCCGCCGCGTACAGCGCGGCCGCGAGCCTGGGGTCGCGCTCGAGCGCGAGCTCGGTGGCGGCGAGCTCCACCAGGTGCGCCGCCTCGGCGCGCGCCACCGCGCGCTGCGGCGCCTCGATGCGCGCCTCGATGCGCCCGACCCGGCCGTCGAGCGCCTCGACCCGCGCGGGCAGCGGCTCGAGCCGCGCGAGCGCGCTGTCGAGGGCCGGGCCGCGGGCCTCAAGCCGCGCCAGCGCCGCCTGCAGCAGTTCGTGGTCGTGGCTCTCGAGCTGCGCCGCGGCGCGGTCGGCCTCGAGCGCGCGTTCCACGCTGAGCACGCGCCAGCCGCCGAGCAGCGCCACGGCGAGCGCGGCGAGCGCGAGCAGCAGGCCGAGCGCCCCCTGCCACAGGGCGCGCTCCAGCCGGCGCTGCTCGCCGCGGCGCCGCTCCGCCTGGCGCCGCTCGGGCTCGGTGCCCGCCGTGGTTCCGTGCTCGCTGCTGCCGTCGCTCATGGCGCGCCCCGCTCAGGCCGGCCCGCCGCCGCGCCGCCACTCGAGCAGCGCGTCGACCAGTCCGTCGTCGTCGGGCCGGCTCGCGACGATCAGCGGCCCGGTGATGCCGATCTGGCGTGCCACCGCGCCGATGCGCGGGCCGCCGACCAGCAGCGCCGCGCGGGCGAGCAGCGCGCGGCCGGCTGGCGAGAGGATCTCGTACAGGCAGCGCAAGAGCTCGCCGCTCGTGGCCGTCACCACGTCGACCGCGCCCTGGCCCCACTCGGCCTCGATCGCCGCGACCGCGCCCGGCACCGGGCGCGCGCAGCGGCGCTCGTAGACCTCGGCGTAGGCAACCTCGGCGCCGCGCGCGGTCAGCTCATCGGCGAGCAGCTCGCGACCGGTGTCGCCGCGCACGATCAGCACGCGCTGGCCCTGCACGTGGCGAAACTCCGGGCTTGCGAGCAGGTGCTCGCTGTCGAATCCGCCCTGCGGCACCAGCGCCACGCGGTAGCCGGCGTGGTTCAGCGCCGCGGCGGTCGCCGGGCCCACCGCCGCGAGCTTGAGGTCGCGCCGGCCCTCGAGCAGCGCCGCGCCGAAGCGCACGGCGTTGGCGCTGACGAACACGATCCAGTGGAACCGGTCGATGGGCCCGAGCGCGGCGCGCAGGCCGGCACGGTCCTCGCGCGGCAGCAGCTCGATCGCGGGCAGCCGGTACACGCGCGCGCCCTCGGTGGCCAGCCGTCGCGCCAGCGGCCCCGCCTGGGGCTCCGGCCGCGTCACCAGCACGCCGAGGCCCTCGAGCGCGGCCACGGCTCAGTCGCCCTGGGCCCGCAGGCTGGCGAGCAGGTCGCCGGCGCCGGCGGCCAGCAGGCGGTCGGCGAGGGCGTGGCCGAGCGCGACGCCGTCGCGAGCGGCACCGGTGATCCGGTCGCGGTACACGAGGCTGCCGTCCGGCGCGCCGACGAGGCCCTCGAGCTCGAGCCCGGCCGCGCCGTGGCGGGCGAAGCCCGCGATCGGCGAGGTGCAGCTGCCCTCGAGGCGCGCGGCGAGCGCGCGCTCGGCGGCGAGGCACTCGCGCGTCGCGCGGTCGTCGAGCACGCCGACCCGGGCGAGCACCGCGGGGTCCTCGCGGCACTCGATGCCGACGATGCCCTGGCCGATGGCCGGCAGCGACAGCGACGGCGGCAGGTACTCGGTGATGCGGCCGGCGAAGCCGAGGCGCGTGAGGCCGGCCGCGGCCAGGATGATGGCGTCGAACTCGCCGGCGTCGAGCTTGCGCAGGCGCGTGTCGACGTTGCCGCGCAGCGGCACGATCTCGAGGTCGCGGCGCGCCGCGCGCAGGATCGCCTGGCGCCGCTGGCTCGACGTCCCGACGCGTGCGCCGGGCGGCAGCGCCGCGAAGCTCGCGTGCTTGAGCGACAGGAATGCGTCGCGCGGGTCGGCGCGCGGCAGCACCGCGCCGATCACGAACCCCGCGGGCAGCGCCGCGGGGACGTCCTTCATCGAGTGCACGGCGAGCTCGGCACGGCCCTCCTGCATCGCGACCTCGAGCTCCTTAATGAAGAGCCCCTTGCCGCCGACGGCCGCGAGCGGCCGGTCCTGGATGCGGTCGCCGGTGGTGACGATCGGGACCAGCTCGACGGAGAGCCCGGGGTGGCGCTCGCGCAGGAGCGCGGCGACGTGCTCGGCCTGCCACAGGGCCAGGGCGCTGCGGCGCGTGGCGATTCGGAGGTGTTGCATGGCCGCATTGTGCCACGGGGGCGGGCCGGGCCGCGCCGCGGCGGCCGGCCGGCCGGGCCGGGCCGGGCTCAGCGCCCGGCGCCGAACAGGGCGTCCTTGAGGCGGAACAGGGTCGAGATGTCCTCGTCGCCGTGGCCCGCCGCCATCAGCTCGCGGTACTGGGCGCGCGTCGTCTCGACCACCGGCAGCGACACGCCGTGGGCCGCCGCCATGTCGTGGCAGATCCCGAGATCCTTGTCGTGCAGCCGGACCCGGAAGCCCGCCGGGTAGCTGCCCCGGGCCATGAACGGCGCCCGGTTGACGAAGTACCAGGACGAGCCCGCGCCGGTGCTGAGCGCCTCGATGACCTTGTCGAGCGCGAGGCCCTCGGCCTTGGCGAAGGCCATGGCCTCGGCCACGGCCTGGATGACCCCGGCGCACAGGATCTGGTTGGTCGCCTTGGTCGCCTGGCCGTAGCCGGTCGGCCCCATGTGCGTGATGGCGCGGCCCATCGCCGCGAGCACCGGGCGGGCGCGCTCGAAGGTCGCCGGATCGCCGCCGCACATGATCGCAAGCGTGCCGTTGCGCGCACCTTCGACGCCGCCGCTGACCGGGCAGTCGAGGAAGCCGACGCCCCGGCGGGCGAGGCGCGCCGCGGCCTCGCGCGCGGTCACCGCCGAGACGGTCGAGCAGTCGACCACGACGAGGCCGGGGCGGGCGCCCGGCGCGAGCGCATCCACGACGCCGAGCACGTCGGCGTCGGCCGAGACGCAGATCACCAGCGCCTCGACCTCGGCGGCCAGCGCCGCCGGGTCCGCCGCCTGCCGGCAGCCGGTCTCGGCGGCGAGCTCGGCGGCGCGCGCCGCGGTGCGGTTCCAGACGCCGTGCAGCAGGCCCGCCTTGTGCAGGTTGCGGGCCATGGACAGGCCCATGGCTCCGAGTCCGATGAATCCGGTCTTCACGAATGCCCCCGGGGCACGGCGCCGGGTCGGCGCGGGGCGCCTAGTGAATCGCGAAACGGCCGCGAGGGGAAGCGGCGCGGGGCGGGCGGCCGCGGCGTCGCGTCAGCGGCTTTCGCCGCAGAGCTCGTCGACCTCGTGCTTGGCCTGCAGGCGCTCGGTCTCGAGCTCCTGGTCGGACAGGTAGATCCGCTCCTTGTTCGGGCCTTCCTTGTACAGGCGCCGCGAGTGGATGTAGCTCTGGTAGCGGTCCTGGGCCTGCTTGCACTGGTCGGACTGGGCGTTGGCGACGTCGTTGTCGACGGCGCGCTTGAGCTTGGCGAGCGCCTCGGGATTCGTGGCCGGTCCATTCACCGCGCCGGCCGGCGGACCGGCAGGCGTGCGCGCAGCGGGCGAGCGGGCGGCGGGCTCGGCCGACGAGCTGCGCTCCGGGCCGCGCTCGGCATGGGCATGGGCGCTCGTGTCGACCGAGAGCAGCTTGCCCTCGGGCGGCGGCGGCAGGTCGCTGTAGTGGACGTGTCCCTGGGGATCGACCCACTTGTAGACGGCGGCCAGGGCCGGCATCGCGGCCCCGGCCAGCACGAGCGCGGCGAGTGCGCCGGCGCAACGGGTCCGGCGCCGGCGCGCGGGCGCTTCGGTCGGCAGGCGGTTGCGGCTCATGGGTCGGGTCCTCGTTCCGGGCGGCGTTGGCCGTGGTCGCCCGCCAGTGTCGCTGGTCGGAGTCCCAAAACCGTTGAACTCCGTCACAGAGGCCATCCGCCCCATCCTCGCACGGGGAGCCGGGCGCTGGAAACGCCCGCCCGTCCCGGACGGCCCGGGCGGGTCCGGAGCGGGTGCCGGGCCCCCGGCGCTCAGGCGCTCAGGCGCTCAGGCGTTCAGGCGTTCAGGCGCTCAGGCGTTCAGGCGCTCAGCGACCGGCCGCGCCTCAGCGGCAGCACCTCGCGCGCCAGCGCCGCCTCGGTCAGGTGCGACAGGTCGCGCGGCACCGTCGCCACGAGGCGGTGCTGCACGGTCGCCGGCAGCTTGCGGTCGACGAGGCCGAGCAGGCGCCCGCCGGCGACCAGCACGACGTCCTCGTTCCGCTGCAGCGCGCAGCGCCCACCGATGCGCCGGGCCACGGCCCCGGCGAAGCGCTCGGAGGCGACGCGCTTGGCGGGCGTGCGCCCCGCGAGCGCCTGCGGGTGGCCGACGGCGCGGCTGTAGACGCGTCCCTGGCGGCCGGACACCAGCTCGTGCTCGTGGGTGCGGGCCGCCGGGTTGTGCAGCACCTCGAGCAGCCGCAGGCGGCGCGAGTCGGTGGGCAATCGGTAGAAGCGGGCCGTCGAGAAGTCGGCGACCACGACCAGCATCGGACGCATAGGAGCCTCCTCGACCGGTGACCGGGAATGCCCCGGACCCATCGAGCCTAGTCCCGCGGCCGGGGGACGCCAGCCGGGAATACCAAAGGCGGCCCTCGCAAAACGAGCCCAGCGCGCGGTGCGCCCGGGATAACGTCGCCTGATGGACCCGCATCCCCCCGCACCCGGCGGCCCGTCCGCCCCGGCGGACGCGCTGATCGCCGTGGACGTGCAGAACGACTTCCTGCCCGGCGGGAGCCTGGCGGTGCCCGGCGGCGGGGAGGTCCTCGCGCCCCTGAACGCCTGGCTCGCGGCCTTCGCCGCGCGCGGCTGCGCGACGCTGGCGAGCCGCGACTGGCACCCGCCCGACCACTGCTCGTTCCGTGCTCGCGGCGGGCCGTGGCCGGCGCACTGCGTCGCCGGCACCGACGGCGCCGCGTTCGCCCCGGGGCTCGTGCTGCCGCATGGCTGCGAGGTCGTCGACAAGGGCACGCACGCCGGGGCCGAGGCCTATTCGGCCTTCGACGGCACCGGGCTCGCGCAGCGGCTGCGCGCGCGCGGCGTGCGCCGGCTGTGGATCGGCGGGCTCGCGACCGACTACTGCGTGCTCGCCACCGCGCGCGGCGCGCTCGCCGCCGGACTTGCGGTCGTCGTGCTCACCGACGCGGTGCGCGCGGTCGAGGTCGCGCCGGGCGACGGTGCGCGCGCGCTCGCAGCGCTCGCCGCCGAGGGTGCTACGCTGCGCGCCGGCCGCCCCTAGGAGCTCGCGACGTGTCCGAATCGGCGCTCGTCACCGACCTGTACCAGCTGACGATGCTCGCCGCCTACCGCCGGCTCGGCCTCGGCGCGGAGGCGGTGTTCGAGCTCTACGCGCGCCGGCTGCCCGAGGGGCGCGGCTTCCTGCTGGCCGCGGGCCTCGAGCAGGCGCTCGACTTCCTCGAGACGCTGGCGTTCACGCCGGCGGAGCTCGACTGGCTGCGCGGCCTCGGTCGCTTCGAGCCCGCATTCGTCGACTGGCTCGGGACGCTGCGCTTCACGGGCGAGGTGTGGGCGCCGCCGGAGGGCACGGTGCTGTTCGCCGACGAGCCCTGGCTGCGGGTGGTGGCGCCGCTGCCCGAGGCGCAGCTGGTCGAGAGCCGGCTGATCAACCTGATGCACCTGGAGACGCTGATCGCGAGCAAGGCGGCCCGCTGCGTGCTCGCGGCCGGCGGCCGGGCGCTGATCGACTTCGGCATGCGGCGCGCGCACGGCGCCGAGGCCGCGTGCCTCGCCGCGCGCGCGGCGGCGATCGCCGGCTTCGCCGGCACCGCCACGGTCGAGGCCGGGCGGCGCTTCGGCGTGCCGCTCTACGGCACGATGGCGCACTCCTTCGTGCAGGCGCACGACAGCGAGCGCGACGCGTTCGCGGGCTTCGCGCGCTGCCACCCGGGCGGCACGACGCTCTTGATCGACACCTACGACACGCTGGCGGCGGCGCGCGAGGTGGTGGCGCTGGTGCGCGACGGCGCCGAGGTCGGCGCGGTGCGGATCGACAGCGGCGACCTGCTGGCCGGCGCGCGCGCGGTGCGCGCGATCCTCGACGCGGGCGGCTGCGGCCACGTGCGCATCCTCGCGAGCGGCAACCTCGACGAGCACGAGATCGCGCGGCTCGCCCCCGCGCCGATCGACGCCTTCGGCGTCGGCACGCGGCTCGACACCTCGGCGGACGCGCCCTACCTCGACTGCGCCTACAAGCTCGAGGAGTACGCCGGTCGGCCGCGGCGCAAGCGCTCGTGGGGCAAGGCGACCTGGCCGGGCCGCAAGCAGGTCTGGCGCCGGTACGACGCGGCCGGGCGCATCGCCGGTGATCGCGTGGCGCTCGAGAGCGAGCGCGGCGAGGGCGTGGCGCTGCTCGAGTGCGTGATGCGCGGCGGGCAGCGGCTGCGGCCGCGCGAGCCGATCGCGGCGCTCGCCGCGCGTGCCGCGCGGGAGCTCGCGTCGCTGCCGGAGGCGTGCCGCGCGCTCGAGGCGCCCGTGCCGCTGATCGCCGAGATCTCGCCGGGCGTGCGCGCGCTCGCGGCCGAGGTCGACCGCGCGACCGGCGACTGACGCGCCCTCAGCTCGCCGTGTGCGAAGACTCGCGCGGCAGCGGCGTGCGCCCGGGCCAGCCGGCGCGCGCCAGCTGCTGCAGCAGCTGCGGCAGGGTCCGCGCGCCCATCTTCTCCATGATGCGCCGGCGGTGCGCCTCGACGGTGCGCTTGGTGATGCCGAGCGCGCTCGAGACGCGGTCGTAGTGCACGCCCTCGACGAGCTGCAGCAGCACTTCCTGCTCGCGCGGCGTGAGCCGCGCGAGCTGGTTCAGCACCGCGCGCCGCGCCCGTCCCTGCACCGCGTCGGCGGCGGACTTGCGCAGCGCGCGGTTGACGACGTCGAGCAGCTGCTGCTCGCGCACGGGCTTGAGCAGGAAGTCACAGGCACCGCGCTGCATCGCGCGCACCGCGGCCGGCACGTCGCCCTGCGCGCTCACGAACACGACTGCGAGCGGCGAGGCCGCGAGGCGCAGCCGCTCGTGCAGCTCGGGGCCGGAGAGCTCGGGCAGGTGGTAGTCGAGCACCACGCAGCCGGCGGCCTCGAGGTTGGCCGAGCGCAGGAAGCCCGCCGAGTCGGCGAAGTCCTCGATGTGGTAGCCGAGCGGCTGCAGCAGCCGCCGGTAGGAGGCGCGCACGGTCTCGTCGCCATCCACGAGGTAGACGTAGGGACGCTCGCTGTCCGCAATCATGATGGCTCTCCGGCCACGCCGCCGTCCCCCTGCCCGAGTGGCTGCAGGCGCTACACGCAAGACTTTCGCCGCCGTAAGTGAGGCTGACCGTCGCGGCGTCGCGCGTCATCAGCAGAATTGCGGAGCCGCCTGCGGGCGAACCGCAATGAGAATCGACTGCGGCAGCGGCCCAAAAAAAAGGGCGGGCCGAAGCCCGCCCCGAGGGGGTCCGGTCGGCAGCGCTCAGCTGTAGGCGCGCTCGCCGTGAGAGGTGGTGTCGAGGCCCTCGCGCTCCTCCTCCTCGGGCACGCGCAGCCCGACCACGAGGTCGGCGGCCTTGAACGACAGGTACGCGGCGACCGAGGTCCACACGGCCGTGAACGCGACCGCCTTCGCCTGGATCAGCACCTGGGTGAGGATCGGGTTGGAGACGACCTTGCCGGTGACCCAGTCGGCGACGAAGCCCGGCCCGCCGAGCGACTGCGAGTTGAAGACGCCGGTCAGCAGCGCCCCGGAGATGCCGCCGAGCGCGTGCACGCCGAACACGTCGAGCGCGTCGTCGATGCGGATCAGGCGCTTGAGTCCCGTGACGCCCCACAGGCAGATGAGCCCCGCAGCCGTGCCGATCACGAACGCGCCGGGGATGCCGACGTTGCCGGCCGCCGGCGTGATGGCCACGAGGCCCGCGACCGCGCCGGAGGCGGCACCGAGCAGCGAGGGCTTGCCCTTGTGCGCCCACTCGCCGAACAGCCACGACAGCACCGCGCACGCGGTCGCGAGATAGGTGTTCATGAAGGCGAGCGCGGCCGAGCCGTTGGCCTCGTAGGCGGAGCCCGCGTTGAAGCCGAACCAGCCGAACCACAGCAGCGAGGCGCCGATCATCGTCATGGTCAGGCTGTGCGGCGCCATCGACTCGCGCCCGAGCCCGATGCGCTTGCCGAGCAGCGCCGCGCCGACGAGCCCGGCGATGCCGGCGTTGATGTGCACGACGGTGCCGCCGGCGAAGTCGAGCGCGCCCCACTGCCACAGCAGGCCGCCCTTCGCCGACACCGCGTCGGCGAGCTTGGGGTCGGTGTAGGCGTCCGGCCCCGGCCAGAACCAGACCATGTGCGCGATCGGCAGGTAGCTGATCGTGAACCAGACCACCGCGAACACCAGGACCGCGGCGAAGCGCACGCGCTCGACGATGGCGCCGAGCACGAGGCACACGGTGATCGCGGCGAAGGTCGACTGGAAGGCGACGAACACGAGCTCGTACAGCGGCGTGCCGCGGCTGAACGTGGCGGCCATCGAGAAGCTGCCGGTCGCGGCGTCGAAGGTGCCCTTGAGCAGCAGCCGGTCCAGCCCGCCGATGAGGGCGTTGTTCTCGGTGAACGCCAGCGAGTAGCCGTACACGGCCCACAGCACCGTCACCAGCGAGAACACGACGAACACCTGGATCAGCACCGACAGCATGTTCTTCTGGCGCACCAGGCCGCCGTAGAAGAGCGCGAGCGCCGGCACCGACATCAAGAGCACGAGCGCGGTGGAGGTCATCATCCAC